>NZ_JANWXB010000028.1 GCF_025055495.1 Thermoflexus sp.
CGGAATGAGATGAATCGAAAAGTGCGGGAAAAACACATTATCCCGGAGCGCGGTCGCCCCCTCTCCGAGCGACTGGCCAACGCCCGCTGGATCCAGGTCACGGAGGATGAGCGACTGACGCTGATCACCTGCTGGCCTTACACCAGCAATACCCACCGTCTCATCGTGATCGCCCGGCCACTCCCCCTCCAGGACGGTCCGGGGAAGGACGTGGAATAACCCGGAGGCGCTGTGCGGCGCCCCAGGATCCCCGCTTCGGGGCGTGGGGAGGGGAGTGAGAAACATCGAGGTAGCGGGGCGGGCAGCGAAGCCGCCCGCCCCGCAAGACGGATCAGCGATGCGGGATGGCCGTCCCGTCCAACATTAAACTCTCGATTCGCCCCATCCGCTATCAGTGGATCGCCACCTCCATCGAAGAAGCCGCAGGCCGTTCAGCACCACCAGCAGCGTGCTTCCTTCATGCCCGACCACTGCCAGCGGCAGAGGGATCCCCAGGCCGAACGTGAGCCCCACCAGCAGGACGATCACACCGCTGGCGAAAGCCAGGTTCTGCCACACGGTGCGCATCGCCGCACGGGCTAAGGCGATGGCCTCGGGAACCCGGCGGAGATCTTCCTGAAGAAGCACCACATCCGCTGTCTCAATCGCCGCATCGCTTCCCATCTTCCCCATGGCGATCCCCACGGAGGCCGCGGCCAGGGCCGGCGCATCGTTCATCCCGTCCCCGACCATCGCCACCGGCCCGACCGACTGCGCCAGGGAACGGATCCGCGCCAGCTTCTCCTCCGGCAGCAGTCCGCCTTCGAAACGCCGGATCCCCACCACCTGGGCCACGGCGCGGGCGACCGTCGGATGATCCCCGGTCAGCATCACCGCCTCGATCCCCAGGCGGCGCAACGCCTGCACCGCCTCCGCGGCCTCCGATCGAACCCGATCGGCCACCTCAATCAGGCCCCGCCACTGCCCATCGTAGACCAGCAAAGCCGTCCGACCGGCCTGCTGCGCCTCCTCCAGCATGGCGCGCACTTCGACAGGAAGCGAGATGCCCTCCTGCTGGAACAGCCGGGGGGAACCTACCCAGATCCGATGCGCGTTGGTGAAACCGATCACCCCCAGGCCCGGACGGGCCTCCACCTCCCGGATTTCCGGGAAAGATAGACCGCGCGTTCGGGCCTCCTCCACAATCGCCCGGGCGATCGGATGCTCCGAACGAACCTCCACCGCCGCCGCCAGGGCCAGGATCGCATCGGGATGGTTTCCCTCCAGCCCGCGCACCGACTGCACGGCCACCCGATTCTCCGTGAGGGTCCCCGTCTTATCCATCGCCACCACCCGGACCTGGGCCAGGCGTTCCAGGACCATCCCGCCCTTGAACAGGAGCCCCCGCCGGGCTCCGGCGGCGATCGCGGAGAGGAAAGCGGCTGGGGTGCTGATCACCAGGGCGCACGGGGAAGCCACCACCAACAAGGTCATCGCCCGATAGAACGCCTGATCGAAAGTCTCTCCCCAAAGCCCGGAGAGGACCAGGGTGAGCGCCGCCCCGGCCAGGACGGCCCATGCATACCGTTGCTCGAAGCGATCGATCGCCTGCTGCGTGCGGGCCCGCTGCGCCTGCGCCTCCTCCACCAGATGAATAATCCGGGCCAGCATCGTGTCCGAGGTCGTGTGGGTGACCTGGACCTCCAGCGCCCCATAAGTGTTGAGCGTGCCCTCAAAAACGGGATCCCCCGGCCCTTTCGGCACGGGTATGGATTCCCCGGTCAGCAGGGACTCGTCGGCGGCGGAGAAGCCCGCCACGACCACCCCATCCGCCGGGATCCGCTCGCCGGGTCGAACGAGCAGTCGATCCCCCACCTCGATCGCTTCAATCGGGATCGTTTCCTCTCCCCCCTCGCGGATGCGATGAGCGACCGGGGGGCGGAGGTTCAGCAACCGCCGGATAGCCTGACGGGTGCGCTCCAGAGCCAGGGTCTGCAATGCGTTCGAAAGGGAGAAGAGGAACAGCAACGTTCCCCCCTCCTCCGCATGCCCGATGAAGGCGGCCCCCAGGGCGGAAAGCAACATCAACAGATTGACATCCAGACGTCCCCTGTGCAACGCCAGAGCACCGTCCAGCACGCCATAGAAGCCCCCGAACAGATAGGCGGCCGTCCAGAAAACGCCCTCTATGCCAGGGGCCGCCCGGCGCGAAACCATCCCGCCGATCAGCGCGACCAGCGTCAATCCCACGAAGGGGAACTCCAGCCGGCGCTCATCCAGAATGAAGCGGCGGATCCGTTCTCCCATCGTTCAGGCCTCCTCCGCGATGGACGCCTCGACTTTGCGTTGGCAATCGGGGCAAAGCCCGTAATAGACCAAGCGGGCTCCCTGCAGCGCGTAGCCCGAGCGGGCCGCCACCCGCTGATGCAGGGCCCGAACATCCACGCCTTCCAGATCCTGCACCCGGTGACAGGAGAGACAGACCAGATTGATATGCGGCTCGGTGTCCCCATCGTAGTGCACCATCCCATCCCCCGCATCCCCCAGGGCGCTCACCAGGCCCAGTCGCACCAGCGCATCCAGGGTTTTGTAAACTGTCGCCAGGCTCATCGTGGGGAACCGCCGGCGAAGACGCCGGTAGAGGTCATAGGCTGTGGGATGGTTCCGGCTCATCGCCAGCGCCTCGCAGATGGCCACCCGCTGGGGCGTCAGCCGCAACCCGGATGCCCGCAGGCCTTCCAGCATCGCCCTTAACCGCTCCGATCGCCGAATCATGGAAAACTCCTATCTAAAGATAATCATTTTCCAAAACCGGATATGATGTTACTCCAAGGGCGGGGCCTTGTCAAATAGGGGATAGAGGAGCGGACCCTTTCCCGCCCGGGCGATTCGCTCTCTGGCCTGCACGAAGGCTGGACATGAGCTCATATCCCTTGGGGTTGGGGCGCCGTCTCTGGCGGCGCCCCAATCCTCAACTTCCAAGGGGACTCAGACGTTGCCCGTGGCGTTCATAACAGCTGCAGCGCCCGATAGATCGCCGCCCGCTGTCCGGGATCCAGCGGGGGAAGGTGCTCAATGTGAAACAGCCCGGACATGGGGAGCTCGGAGGCCGGACGAGGTTCCTGAAGCAGGCGGCAGGCGTAACGCAGGATCAACTGCCACCGCCCATCCTCCCGTCGGGAGGCCGCCTCCAGGATGATGGGCTCCTCCGGTTCCACCCCGGCCATTTGAGTCATCCATCGTCGGACGCCATCCGCAGGATCCTCGCCTTCCACCAGAGGACCTCCTGGCAGGGTCCAGTTCCCTGGCGGCGATTGCACCAGCCAGACCGCTTCATCCGCCAGGGCGACGATCTCCACCCGGATTTCCACGTTCATTGTTCCTCCTTTCGCTGCCCTCAGCGCCTCGGGGATTCACATCCCGCATCGTTTGAACGGGGGAGCCTGACCCACGCTCGGGCAGACCGGCCTCTCCCCCTTCTCTCTTCTATGTTCATCGCTCAAGGGACCGTGGATAGGAAAGGGGCTAGCGATGCCGCCCCTCTTATCCAGGAAGCCGGACAGGCCGTTGAAGCCGATCCGCAGGCGGCCCCGCACGCCTACCTGTTCGAAGAGCATTTCCTTTCCCCGGTGAGAGGATATGGGCGCTCCATAGGGAATGAGGCATCAGGTTTGCGGGCCGGAAAGCAGGAGATATGCGGGGTCTTGGGGTTTTGGAAGATCCGGCTCATGCTCAGCAACTACTGCTTTGTCCGGTTATAAACTGGAGATCGGAGGAACTGAAGCCAGGCCGGAAAGCCGTAGCTCCTTCCTCATGGCTCCCCCTCCCCACGGCCTCTGGACCGTGGGGAGGGGGAGTAAAGAATCTTCCGGAGGTGGTATGGGGGGCCTTCGGCCCTCTGCACCACCCTCGAAAACCCCCAGATCAAGAGATGGGCTATGGGAGATCCGGCTCCGGGCCTGCCGTCGAGAGCACCATGCGATCGGGATCCAGATATTTGCGGGCTACCGCCTGAACCTCTGCGGCGGTGAGGCCGGCAATGATCTCCGGATAGCGTTCCAGATAATCCAGGCCCAGCTCGAACAGCTCCATATCGACGAGAACCCCAGCGATTCCCTCCTTGGTCTCCAGTCGGAGGGGAAGAGAGCCGATCAAAAACGACTTGTTCTCCTCCAGCTCCTTTGCAGGAACCCGTCGCTCCAGCAGACGCCGGATCTCCGTGCGGATGCCTTCCACGGCCCGGGGAAGATGCTCCGGGGCCACCCCGGCGATGACGCTCCATGGCCCGGGGGACAGGCCCGCATCCAGACGGCTATAAACGTAATACGCCAGCCCATCCCGGTCTCGAACGTGATCTCCCAGCCGGCCCATCATCCCGAAAACCCCCAGGATGCAATTCGCCAGCGCAGCCGCGTAATAGTCCGGATCTTTACGGGCCAGCCCAACCGTTCCCATGACCAGATCCGTCTGGGTTTTGCCCGGGATCGGCGTGTGGACATGGATCCAGCGGTCTGGACGCGAGGCCGACGGCAGGGGATCCGGCGCCGGGCGCTGGGCCACCCAATCCCCGAAAACCCGCCGGATGGCCTCGATCCCCTCCTCGGCGCGGATCGCCCCCACGATGGCGATGATCATCCGTTCCGGGCTATAAAACTTCCGGTGGAAAGCGGCCAGATCCTCCCGGGTAATGGCCTGCACCGTCTCCCGATAGCCATCCACGCTTCGTCCATAGGGATGGCCTTGGAACAGCGTCTCCCGGAACCGAAGCCCGGCCATCCGCCGGGTGTCATGTTCCCGCTCCTGCAGATCCGTGAGGATCTCCCCTCGCACCTTCTCCGCTTCCTCCTCAGGGAACGTGGGGTTCCGCAGGACATCCGCCAGGATCTCCAGAAGCGTGGGCAGATCCTCAGCCAGAGCTTTCAGGCTGAAGCCGGTCGTATGATAGCCTGCTCCGATGTCCAGGCTGGCCCCGATCGACTCAATCGTCTCATAGATCTCATGGAACGTTCGATGGGCAGTCCCTCGGGTGAGCATTTCCGCCGTGAACGCGGCCAGCCCGGCCCGATCCGGAGGCTCATCCATCGCCCCGGCCCAGAGGAGGCCCGAGAGGACCACCGAGGGGCTGCTGAAATTCTCGTAGGCGAGCACGATGATGCCGTTCGGCAACACCTCCCGCGCGATCGTCCGCGGATTAGGCACCGTCCAGGCCCGGATCCGTTGAAGGATTTGGGATGGACTCCGCCTGCGCGCCATTTTCAGGCTCCAGATGGAAGATGAAGGATGTAAGCGCTCACACTGCGCTCACTCTCAGGTGACAATGCACAAGGATAAAAAATCTTATCGGACCCAGCCAGCGGCGCGCGTTCTGAACATGCGCCGAGATATTTTCGGGTCTGAGGCGCCATCCCGCAGCGCCCCAGACCCCAGCCTGCGGGAGAGCTGGGAAGCGGCCTATGGTGTCTATTGAATACTATCATAGCGTAACCCGAGCTCCCAAGCCCTTTTTCCGAAGCTCATGGATGGAGAGGAAGCGCAGTCTTGCGAACTCAGCGCCTTGGAGATGAACGGGGCCGCCAAAGGCGGCGCCGTTCATGAAATCATCGGATGAGGCATGCCTCGCTTTTATGTCCTTCGGGTCGCGGGTAGAAGGGGAAGGAGAGGGAGCTTGTGCATTCCATCCGGATGCCTCTAAACTGGATCGGAACTTCGTGGCCGCAGGGAGGACGGCGTGATCGGTGGCTGGAGCATCAGCGAGCTGACGATCCTGGCGGTCGTCGGCCTGGCCGGACTTGTGCTGGCCATTGATGACTGGCGCGGGATGCTTCTGGCGTGGGCCCTGATGGGCGCGGCGGGCGGGTTTCTCCTCCGACAAACCGCTGAAGTCCCCGGGGAACTGGCCGGGATCCAGATCTTGAACAGCGCCCTCCTGGCTCTGCTGTTCTATCTGGCCGGCCGGCGAGCCCAGGCGACGGCTCCCAAGACCCTGACCGCCCGCCCGGCGGTCCACTGGCGGTTCCGGATCTTAGCCGCCCTTTTTCTTTACGTCCTCGCCCGCATGATCGTAATCCGGTTTCCTTTGCCCATTGCTTCCCCATCTCTCCTGATCGTGACCTACACGCTGATCGGGATCGGCCTGCTGATCGCCACGCTGAGCCGTTCGCCGCTGAAGGCCGGGCTGGGCGTGCTGACCATGCTGAACGGTTACCAGGTTTTCTATCTCTCTGTTCAGGATAGCCTGCTCGCCATCGGGCTGATGGCTGGGATGAGCCTCTTCGTCGCCTTCGTCACCGCTGCTCTCACCCTGGTCCGTCAGGAGGTGTCGGCGTGAACTTCCCGTTGTTAATCCTGATCGCTGTTCCCTTCCTGACCGCTCCCGTGATTTATCCGCTTCGACGCACCCCGCTGGCGGCTCCCTTCGCGGCCGCGGTCGCTGCAGCGTTGGTGGGCTTCCTCTGGATCGCCCCGTGGTCTCCCGTCGCCATCCAGCAGGACCAGACATCCCTGGGCGCGCCGCTGGTGGTGTTCGGGCGGAGCCTTCGTCTCACGGAAACCGATCGCTGGGCGCTGAGCACACTATGGGGATGCGCCGCCCTGTTGTTCCTGGCCGCATGGCCCTTTCGATTCGAGCGCCGCCTGTATCCCATCGGCCTGGCTGCCGGCGGGCTATGGACCATCGGCCTGTTGCTGCGGCCGATCACCCTGGGGACGTTTTTCATGGGCGGCGCCGCCCTGCTGCTGGCGCTGACGCTGCTGGGGGAGGGCCATGGCATGGAAGGGGCGACCCAATATCTCATCGCAGCCAGCCTGGGCTTCCTCGCCTGGGTCACCGCCGTTTGGGCCGCCGAACAGGCCGCCCTGAACCCGGGTCAGCCCCTCTGGACGACGTTGACCGTCGTGCTGATCGGGATGGCCCTGATCCTTTGGTTAGGGGTCTGGCCGGCCTACCGCTGGGTCGTGCTCCTGTTCGCGGAGGGCGCGCCGGTCGGGGCCGCCTTCACCGTGTTGCTGCTGAATTATGGAACCTGGTTCTGGCTGCTCGCCTGGGCTCAGGAGTTCCCATGGCTGGCGCAGCTCCCCGGATGGAGCGCGGGCCTGCAAACCATCGGGATCCTGATGACGCTGAGCAGCGCCGTGCTGGCCCTGGCCGAGCGAGGCTGGGGGGCCATTGGAGGATACCTCTGGCTGGCCTCCAGCGGTCTCTCGTGGCTGGCGCTGGGCACGGGAACCGTCGAAGGGATCTATCTAAGCGCCTGGACCATGTGGATCGGGGTCATCGCCCTGGCGGGACTGGCCTTCGGGCTGGCCGCGCACCGTCGGATGAGCGGCTCCACGGAATCCGGCCGTGTTCCGCTGGATCGGGGGCCGTGGGTGATCGCGCTCCTGCTGGGAAGCGGCATGGCCTTGATGAACGTCCCCCCTTTTGCAGGATTCACCGCACGATGGGCGTTCACCCGCTTGTTGTTGCCTTCCCATCCGGTTCTGGCGCTGGCGCTGATCGGCAGCGTGGGCCTTCTGGGATGGGCGCTGTTGCGAGAGCTGCTCGCGCCCGTCTCAGAGGCAACGCCGTTGCGCCCGATGCCTCGCTCGGCCGTCTGGTTCGGGATCGCCTGGTGGATCGCCGAGCTCAGCCTGTTGTTCGCCGGCCCTTGGCTGGGCCTTCGCCTGGAGACCCTGGCCCGGGCATGGATCCGCGTGATGTAGCGCTTCCCGAAAGGGGACCCTGGATCCCGACCGGACGGAACGCATGGGACCTGCGCCCGATCCCTTCCCCTTTGTCGCCATTTAAAAATTGGACTTCGGACAAGCAGGCCATGCACCAAGCGCCCTGAGCCCTCTACGGCCAGAGGGCCAAACCCCTCCCCCCTCTCCCCCCTCCCTGCGGCCCGAAGGGCCATGGGGAGGGGGGAAATTGAATTGAATAGTTGGGGGTGCGGGCGGGGCTGTCGAAG
>NZ_JANWXB010000288.1 GCF_025055495.1 Thermoflexus sp.
CGGTTGCCCGCTGCATCGTATTCGTAGACGGCCTGGAAGCCCTCGCGATCCGTAACGCCCGCCAGGCGGCGCAACGGGTCGTAGGTGTAGCGCTCCACGACCACCGGCGGGTTGCGCCAGCCGTAGGTGGCGGTCATCACCGTGCGCAGGCCCACGCGGTTCACCTCGTAGGCGAAAGCGGCGATGAGGGTGCCGTCCAGGCGGCGGCTGGTCAGGGAGAGGAGCCGGTTGGCCCGATCATAGGCCGCCTCGGTCACAGTGCCGTTGGGGTTGACCTGCCGCACCAAGTTGCCCACCCCGTCCCGCTGGTAGAGGGGGGTCTGCCCATAGGGGTCGGTGACGCTGCGGAGCCAGTTGTTGGCGTAGTAGCCGTAGGTCACCGTCCCCGTCACCGGATAGGTGACCGCCGTCCGGTTGCCCACAGCGTTGTAGCCGCAGCGCAGGGTCCGGCCCAGGCTGTCGGTGACGGCCACCACCCGGTTCAGCGGGTCGTAGACCCACCGGCTCACCCCCAGGGTGTCCGTCATCACCGTCCGGTTGTGGTGGGCGTCGTAAGCGTATTCCACCGCCGTGCCATTGTCGTAGGTCACCCGCACCAGGAGGCCATCGGCGTTGTAGGTGTAGGCCGTGACGCGGCCGTTGGGATCGGTGCAGCCGATGGATACGCCAACGGTTCTGGGAGAGGCAAGCCTCCTGGCGAGCCCACGGGGCGCTTGGAACGGGGGAAAGGCAGGAGGGCAAGGCGGTAGCCTTGCCCTCCTGAGCGATCCTCTCTTCTATCTTCTAGCGTCCCGCTAAGAGCCTATCTGAATAACCTTCCCCTTCGGAAGTGTTTGCGATTTCTTCTCCCCTCTCCCCACCGCCCTTCGGGCGGTGGGGAGAGGGGAGAAAGGGGAGGGGTCCAGCCTTCCGCTACGGCCGTTCCTGCGCCGCCTCTAGAAGGGGCTTTGGGAGGGCCGGACGGGGCGGTTCACCACATCTCGAAGATCCCGGCCGCCCCCATGCCGCCGCCGATGCACATGGTGACCATTCCATAGCGGCCACCCCGACGGCGCAGTTCGTTGAGGATCTGGACGGTGAGCTTGGCCCCAGTGCAGCCTAAGGGATGCCCCAAGGCGATGGCCCCGCCGTTCACGTTGACTCGCTCGGGATCCATCTCCAGCTGCCGGATCACCGCCAGGGCCTGGGCGGCGAACGCCTCGTTGAGCTCGATGAGGTCCATGTCCTCCAGCCGCAGCCCGGCCATCCGCAGGGCCTTCGGGATGGCCTCCACCGGTCCGATGCCGAAGAGATCCGGCGGCACCCCGGCGACCGCGAAGGAGACGAAGCGGGCGATGGGCTGCAGGCCCAGGGATTCCGCCCGTTCCCGGGCCATCACCACCACGGCGGCGGCGCCATCGCTCATCTGAGAGGCGTTCCCCGCCGTGACCACGCCGCCGTTCTTGAAGGCGGGCGGAAGCCGCGAGAGGGCCTCCATGGAGGTGTCCCGCCGTGGCCCTTCGTCGGTGTCGAAGAGGACTTTCCGCCGCACCACCTGGCCATCCTCCGCCGGCTCGACCACTTCCACCTCCAGCGGGACGATCTCTTGCTTAAATTTCCCAGCGTCGATCGCGGCGATGGCCCGCTGGTGGCTGCGCAGGGAAAAGGCGTCCGCCTCCTCTCGGGAGATGCCGAACTTCTCCGCCAGCCGTTCCGTTCCCAGCCCCATGCTGATGAATACCTCGGGCCACGCCGTCGCCAGCTCCGGATCGGGCCGCAGGGTGAAGCCGGTCATCGGCACCAGGGACATCGATTCCACCCCGCCGGCGATGATGATGTCGGCCCCGCCGGTCATGATCCGCTCGGCGGCCAGGGCGATGGCCTGGAGCCCGGAGGAGCAGAACCGGTTGATGGTCATCGCCGGGACGCTGGTGGGAAGCCCGGCCTTGAGGGCGGCGATGCGAGCGATGTTGAGCCCCTGGTGGCCTTCGGGCATAGCGCAGCCCAGGATGACATCGTCCACCATCCCCGGCTCCACCCCAGGGGCCCGCCGCAGCGCCTCCGCGATCACGGTCGCCGCCAGGGCCTCCGGACGGGTGGTCCGAAGGGTTCCTTTCTTTGCTTTCCCCACTGCCGTTCGCACGCCGGAGACGATCACCGCCTCGCGCATGGGAAGCCTCCTGATGAGAATGAAAGGGCATGCGGAACCCGTGTCTCGGCAATCCATCGAGGGATTTGTAGGGGCAGCCCCCTGTGGCTGCCCTTATTACGTTGGAGGTGGGCACAGGGGACCGCCTGTGGGGGCAGGCACAGGGGCCTGCCCCTACGATGATTAATTCCTCAGGATCTTCCCGGTCTGCAGGAAATGCCAGATCCGCTCCTGGGTCTTGGGCTCCCCGCACAGCGAGAGGAAGGCCTCTCGCTCCAGGTCCAGGAAGTGTTCTTCGTCCACCCATATGGGCTCTGGGTGATCGCCGCCACAGAGCACGTAGGCCAGTTTCTCCCCGATCTTCGCGTCGTGCTCGCTGATGTAGCGGGCCTCCCGCATCTGCCAGACGGCGATCCGCAGGGTGGCCAGGAGATCCCGCCCGGCTGCATACAGTTTGGTCTTCAACGGCGGCCGGTAGCCGGATTCCGCCAGCCGCAGCACCTCCCGCTTGGCTTCGTAAAGCAGGAAGTCCGGGTTCATCACGATGCGGTCCGCATCGCTCAAGAATCCCATAGCCCGCCCCTCCTCAGCGCTGGTGGCCACCTTCGCCATCCCGATGGTCTCGAAGATCCGCCGGAGGAAGGGCAGGGGATCCGTGTTCTCGGTTTGCATCGCCGGGGTCAGCACCCGGCGGATCATCTCCTTGCAGCCCCCGCCGGCCGGGATCAGGCCTACCCCCACCTCCACCAGGCCGATGTAGGTCTCGGCGGAAGCCACCATGCGGGCGCCGTGCATGGCCACCTCCGCGCCGCCGCCTAAGGTCATCCCGAAGGGAGCGGTGACGATGGGTTTGTGGAAATAGCGCATGGTCATCATCAGGTTCTGCATGGTGCGGACGGCCTGCTCGATTGCATCGAACATCCCCTGCTGGGCGGACATGGCGATGAGGAACACATTGGCGCCGGCGCAGAAGTGCTCTCCCTGGTTGCCGATGACCATCCCGACCCAATCCTCGCGGTCCAGTCGCTCCAGCGCCCGCTGCATCATCGCGAAGATGTCGGGGTCGAGGGCGTTGGCCCGGGTATGGAACTCCAGGCCGAGGACGCCATCGCCCAGGTCGATGAGGCTGGCGCTGGGGTTACGCTCCAGCGCCCGGCCTTCGCTTTTGAGGTCCTTGAGGACGATGGCCATCGGATGGGGGACCAGGCTTCGGTAAGTTCCCGTCCGGAAGTCGTAATACGCGACCGCGCGGCCGTTCTCATACCGATAGAACGTCCGGTTCCCGGCGGCCAGGAACGCTTTCACCCATTCCGCCACTGGCCAGCCCCGCGCCTCGATGCGCGCCACTGTCTCGGCCACGCCCAGGGCATCCCAGGTCTCGAAGGGGCCCAGCTCGTAGTTGAAGCCCCAGCGGATGGCCTGATCGATGGCGACGATGTCCTCCGCCACCTCCGGTGCCACATAGGCGGCATACGCCAGATAGAAATCCAGCACATCCCGCACGAGCTGGCCCGCCCGGTCCTCCTGAGCGACCAGGAAGCGTAGGCGTTCCTTCAGCTCTTCCATCTTCAACGCCTTCCCCACCGAATCCCACCGTGGCTTCTTCGGCGGCTCATACTCCAGGGTTTCCAGGTTCAGGGGCCAATATTCCGCCCCTCCCGGGGTCTCCACCTTCTTGTAGAAACCCTGGCCCGCCTTGTTGCCCAGCCAACCCCGCTCGATCATGGTCGCCATCACCCGGTTCATCGGGGAATCCTTCACCAGCGCGACGAAGGGATCGTGGGCCAAGGCGGCCATGCTGTGCTGCCCCACGTAGGCCGCCACATCTAGGCCCACCAGATCCAGCAACCGGAAGGTCGCCGTCTTGGGCCGCCCGATCAGGGGACCGGTGAGGGCGTCGACCTCCTCCACGGTATAGCCGTGCTGGAGCGTATATTGATTGGCGAAGGCACCGGCGATGAAGCCGATGCGGTTGGCGATGAAATTGGGGGTGTCCTTCGCCCGGACCACCCGCTTGCCCAGGCGGACCTCCAGGATGCGCTGCAGGGCGTCGAGGACTTCCGGCTTCGTGGCCGGGCCGGGGATCAATTCCACCAGCTTGAGATAGCGGGGCGGGTTGAAGAAGTGGGTGCCGGCGAAGTGGGCCAGGAACTCCGGGGATCGGCCGGCGCCGATCTCCCGGAGCGGAAGCCCCGAGGTGTTGGTGGTCACAATGGCCCCCGGCTGGCGGACCGCCTCGATGCGGGCCATCACCTGTTGTTTGATCGCCAGATCTTCCACCACCGCCTCGATGATCCAATCCGCCTCCCGGAGTCGCTCCCAGTGATCTTCCGTGTTCCCGATTCGAATCTGCCGCGCCCGGTCTTCCACGAAGAAAGCCGCCGGCTTCGCTTTCCTGGCCCGTTCCAGACCGGCCTGGACGATGCGGTTACGCACCGCCGGGTGATCCAGGGTCAGGCCTTTCGCCTCCTCCTCCGGCGTCAGGGATTTCGGCGGGATGTCCAGAAGGTCCACCGCGAATCCCGCATTCGCCAGATGGGCTGCGATCGCCGCGCCCATCGTCCCCGCGCCGATCACTGCCACCCGCCGAATCGTGTAGCCCATCGGAAGCCTCCCGAAGGACGATGTGGGATTTTTCGGATTTCCGTCTGCTTGTGCGAACGGGTTCCCCGTTCGTAGATCGCGTCTCGCGTCGTCGTTTGGGGGAGGCGGGCCGTCCGCGAATAGAAGCACGAATATACGAATACGGGGCCCCAGGACCTGGGGATCGAGGGGCCGGCATCTCCCGCCTCCATACGCCGGATCGTTCGTGGATTCGCGCTCGCCAGCGGCTAAGGGGGCTTAAGGCCCCGGGCATGATCGTCGTCTCACGGTTCGCGGATTCGCCCTCCTCGGCCGAAGCGGTTCAGGGTCCCATGCGTTCCCATCGCTTTGTTGTTCGTGCCTTCGCGCCCACCTGGGGCCTCAACCCCATTGACCCCAGACCCAATCACCCCCCCTCATTCGTGTATTCGTGCCCCCTTCGTGGACAGCCCCTCCAGCCACCGCCGGATCACCTGCGCGGTTTCTTCCGGCCGCTCCATCGGGAAAAGATGACCGCCTGGGATCACCTCGAACTGGGCATCCGGTTTGAAGCGGCGGAAGCGCGCTTCCGAACCTGCGGTGAAGGTGTCCGTCGTGGCCCCTCGTAGCACCAGCGTGGGCACGCGGAGCTGGGAGACGAAGCGCCATGCGTCGTGAGGAACACTGACGAAGATGTGGACCTCCCACTCGGGGGGATAGGCCAGCATCACCTGCCCGTTCCGGGATGGGCGCAGGCCTTCCTCCAGATAGCCCGCGAAGGCGTCCGGATGCCAGGCCGCGAACAGCGGGCGGGATCGAAGATAAGCCGCAGCGGCTTCGCGATCCGGCCAGGCCCGGCGTCGCCGGCGGGCGCGTCGGGCGAGCGGATGCAGCCGGGGCCCCAGGCCCAGCGCGCGAAAGACCCGGAAGAGGGTCAGGATCTTCGGATCCATTAACACAGGATCCATCAGGACGACGGCCCGGAAGAGATCCGGGCGCCGCGCGGCGGCAACCATGGTGATCACGCCGCCCATCGAGTGGCCGATCCCGATGACCTCTCGCCAGCCCAGCGCCTCAAAGGCCTGGATCAGATCTTCGGCCAGGGTATACCAGGTGACCCGGCGATCGGGGCCTTTGTCCTCCGGCCAGAGGGGGCGGGGCAGCAGGCTCACGCCATGGCCGACCGGCCTCAGGGATTCCATCAGGGGCCGATAGCAAGCGGGGGGGAAGCCGTTCGCCACCGCCAGATGAAGAAGCGGTCCCTCCCCGCCGAAGTCTCGGATCCGCCCCGTCCAGCTCACCCCAGCACCTCCTCCGCGAACGCCCGTGCCAAGCGATCCCGCTCTGGGTGATATCCCACCACGATCGTGTAATGCGTCGTGCCGGGCACCTCCACGATCCGCACCTGGGGAACCACCTCCCGGAGCAGGCGTTCTTCTTCCTCGGTGAAGAACCGATCATGAGGCCCGAGGGCTCCCACCGGCGCCTTCAGCAGGAGGACCGGGCACCGGATCCGTCCGGCGTAAGCGCGAAGCCGTTCGTTCCAGATCGCTCCCAGCTCCATCGCCTCCAGGGCTCCCAGCCGGGAAGGGAACTTCACCCGCACCCGGCCGTCCGGCTCCCGGATCAGGCCGGCTTCGAGGACGGGCATCAGGCGCTCATCGAAGGGCTGCAGGAAGGGCATGGCGCGAACCAGCTCCCGAAACGCCTCGAGGGAGGGCAGCTCCTCCAGCCGGGCGTTCAGCACCTGATTCAGGGATTCTGAAAAGGCCCGGGAAGGAAGCGGGCCGCCGTCGAACAGGAGTAGCCCGCGAGCCAGATCCGGGCGCTCGGCGGCGAGGGCCAGGGCCAGCATCGCGCCCAGGGAGTGGCCCATCAGCAGCGCTCCCTCCGGAGCAAGGGCGTCCAGCACCGCGGCGATGTCGCGCAGATGGGCTTGCAGGCCGTAGGCCCGTTCATCCGCGGGCTGCTCGCTTTCCCCCCGGCCCCGCAGATCCATGCTCAGCACCCGGTATGGCGGGTGGAGGGCCGGGATCAGGGGAAGAAAGGTCTCTGCGTAACCCGTTAAGCCGTGCAGGGCCAGGATCGTTCCTTTCTCCCCCGGCCACTCTAAAACGCGGAGCCGAACGTCGCTGAGGATCCAGTGCGTTCGTGGTTCCATATGCGCCTGCCCTGCCCTCGCA
>NZ_JANWXB010000160.1 GCF_025055495.1 Thermoflexus sp.
ATGGGCCCCTGGCCCCTCCCCCTTCAAATTTGGTTTGGGGGGGGGGGCCCGGCTTGGGGGGGCCCCCCAGCCCCAAAACCAACAGGAGTGCACAGTTCGGCTTTGGACAAGATGCTTGCGGATGGGACGCCACGCGCTCCACTCTGGGACGTGGGACCTGGAGCTATGTGGACCCAGGCCTCGCACTTCAAACTCTTCTTCCCCGTGCCATCCCACGGCGTAGAAAGAAGGTGGGACAAGCAGGACGGCATTGGTGGGGACTGCCCTTGGTCCCCTGGACTCTCGAGATCTCTGGACGGATGGGAGGGCGTGAAGATCTGGATCATAGATCCCTGGCTGACGATTGAACGCCGGCTGTGGATCGAGGGCTGGGCCCGCTACAGCCGTCATCAGATCTTCGCGTTCGCATTCCCCCCCTCGTTCCAGATGCCCTCCGGGACTCCTTCCCCCATCGCCCGAGAGCGAGCGAGGCGACTGGCCCGGCGAATCCGACGCTATCTGACCGGCTCCGCCACCCGGGATCCTTCCCGTCAGCCCGCGGGGCTGCCTGATCTGGTCCTTCTGACAGATGGGCTGGATGGGCTGGCCCTTGTCGAAGAGGTCGGTGACTTGCTAACGGGGGTCCCCTTCTGGATCTACTGGCATCGCAGCGCGATGGCCTGCCCGAAAACTTCCACGCTGGAAGAGATCGCGATCGAGCTTCGCACGACCCGGATCGTCGAGCGCTGTGTGTTCCATGGAGAGGGCCAGCGCCAGCATTTCCTCCGCGCCCTCGCTCAGCATGAGCTCAAGCTCGCCCTCAAGGTTGAAAAACACGCGACCGTGTTGCCTCCGGGCTTTGAGCCCTTCCCCTTGCCCTCTGAGGACCCATTTTTCCGCGAACCGGTAGTGCTCTGGATTCTGCGAGGCGAGCTGGAAGAAATCCCTCTGCTGATCGCCACTTTGGATCACCCAGCTTTCCGTTCGCAAAACTTCCGGGTCCTGCTTCTGAGTGAGCGCCCCGAAAGGGAAGCAACCCGCACGCAGCGGCTCCCTCCCGGCCTCCGCGCCCGCATTCTGGGGATCCTGAACCCGGAAACCCATGAGGCGCGACGCTGGACGTCTGTTGCACGGGCAGTGGTGGAAGGAAGCATCTGCCTGCACTCCCCAATTCATCTGATGCGTTTGGCCTTTGAGGGCCCCTGGCCGCTCGCTCCCGCGGGCTCCGGGCTCCTGGAGGCGTTCCCGGAGGCGCTTCGGCCTCGATATGCCTATCACAGCCCGGAGGAGCTCGCTGAGCGATTGACCGCGCTCCTGCGGGGTTCCCCACAGGCTTCTCAGGAGATCCGTCAGGCGCTGATCGCATGGACCTGGCCATCGCTGGCGCCCCGATACGATGACCTCTGCGAGACAGCTCTGGATAACGGATGACCCACGCCTCCCAAGCCACAAAGACAAATCGCTAATCATCCTGGGCCGTCTGAAAGCGTCCGTTCTCAAACACCACTTTCTGGATAATCCGCTGATCCGCCAGCGGAGCCTCCGGTCGGGCAGAGACCACGATCCGCACCTGATCCCTCAAGGGGGTGACGACCACTTTGCGCGCGAGGATCTCCTGAACCTGGAAAATCCCAGCCGAGTTGCTCAGATAGACGACGATTTCGATGGGCACATCCTTCCCGTCTCGGATCACCACCTCATCCACGGCCAGGGCCGACACAGAGTGAATGTCGACCTTCCCCAAGTCGAAGGCCGCCCGCCCCCGCCCCTTGGTCATATCGGTCCCATCGGCGATGGCGACCACCGCGGCTTCCACCGTCAGCGGAGGCGGGGATCCATCGTGGCTGGCGATGCACGACAGGATAAAGCCTAAGATCAACTGCTCCTGTTCCTCATCCGGGTAGATCTCCCCCAGCCAGCGCGGCAACAGCTGGGCCGCCAGCATGACGCCGTATTCGATGTGCCCGATCCGGTGGACCATGTTCCCGATGTCATGCAACATCTCCGCGGCCAGCACCACCAGAAAGGCGTCGTCCAGATCGCCTGCCCTCGAGGCGACCACATCGAGGGGAACCTGGTGCTGAACCAGCAACTCCATCATCTGCATGGCCGCAGCGGTGGCCACCCGGGCATGAACCGGGCCGTGATCGTTGTAGTTCATCTTGTAAACCGCCATGTAGTTGGCCAGATCCCACGAAGCCGAGACCCGCGGATCCCGAAGGAGATAGTCATACATCCGAGCGGTCTTGGGATAGCGCTCCACAACCCTGCGGATGGTCGCATCCGCCCGGCTGGCCAGTTGTTGATAGTCCGAGGCGATCTCAATCACTACACCATGATCTCGGTAGGCGATATGACGACGCGGCACGCTGACCTTGCTCATAGCAGCCTCCTGACAGAAATCCTGGGGGCGCTTCCCTCTCTCCAGCACCAGAAACCGTAAGCTGTCTATACCGTGATTGACTTAAATGGAGCATCCGTCAGCCGTCATATTCCGGAGGAGCCGGAAGAGGATGAGGCCCTGTCGATCAATCCTTTCAGTTCATACAGCTTATGAAGCGCTTCCAGCGGGGAGAGGGTCTCCGGATCTAAGCGACGCAACGCGTGGACCACCGGGTGCTCGGCGAAGAGGGGAAGGGGCGTGGCCGGGGGATGAGCCTTGGGTCGCACCGCGGGCTCGCCTCGTTCGAGACGGCTGAGGAGCTCTCGCGCCCGTCGAATGACCGGCCGGGGCAACCCCGCCAGCTCCGCCACATGGATCCCGTAGCTCCGATCCGCGCCGCCCGGCCGGACCTGGTATAAGAAGACGATCCGCCCCTCCACCTCCGCCACCGCCATGTGGGCGTTGCGGACCCGCGGCAAATATGCGGCCAGCGCCGTCAGCTCGTGGTAATGCGTGGCGAACAGGACCTTCGGCCGCCGCTTCGGATGGTTGTGCAGATACTCGGCCACCGCCCAGGCGATCGCCAGGCCATCGTAGGTGCTGGTTCCCCGCCCGATCTCATCCAGCACCACCAGACTTTCCGCGGTGGCCTGATGCAGGATATACGCCGTTTCGCTCATCTCGACCATAAACGTGGAGCGGCCGGCCGCCAGCTCGTCGTGGGCGCCGATGCGGGTGAAGATGCGATCCACCGGGCGCAGCCGGACCTGATCGGCGGGGACGAAGGAGCCGATCTGGGCCATCAGCACGATGAGGGCCACCTGGCGCAACAGGGTGCTCTTCCCCGCCATATTCGGGCCCGTTAGGATCAGAATCCGCGCATCCTCGTTCAAAACCACATCATTCGGGATGAACCGATCCGCCAGGGCCCGTTCCACCACTGGATGCCGCCCGCCGCGGATCTCCAGGATGTCCTCCTCCACCAGTTCCGGGCGCACATACCGATGGCGAGCAGCCGCCTCCGCCAGCGCGACGACTACGTCCAGGTGCGCGATCGCCCCCGCGATCTCCCGCAGCCGGGGCGCCGCCTCTCCCACCTGATGGCAGAGCTCCCGGAACAGCTCCGCTTCCAGCTCTGCCTGGCGGGCCTCCGCGCTCAGAACCCGCGTTTCGTAGTCCTTCAACTCCGGAGTGATAAAGCGCTCTGCGTTGACCAGCGTCTGCTTGCGGACGTAATCGGGGGGCACCTGCCGGGCCGCCGCCTTCGAGATCTCGATGTAATATCCGAAGACCTTGTTGTAGCCCACCTTTAAGGTGCGAATGCCGGTTCGCTCGCGCTCCCGCTGCTCCAGATCCGCCAGCCAGGCCTGGGCCTCCTTCGCCATCGCCCGCCAGCGATCCAGTTCCTCGGAGAAACCGGGCCGGATGACTCCCCCCTCCTGAAGGGTGGCGGGAGGGTCCTCCACCAGAGCCCGCGTGAGCAGATCCTGTAGCTCCGGAAGAGGTGCCAGACGCGCCGCCAGAGGGCGAACCGCGTCGGCCCGCGGCCCCTCCATCCGCAGGAGGAGGGTCTGGAGCTCCGGCAGCGCCGCCATTGCCCGACGCAAAGCGGCCAGATCCCGGGGGGAGGCCAGGCCGCTGCGGGCCCGCCCGGCCAGCCGTTCCAGATCCGGGAATCCCCGTAACCGCTCGGCCAACCGTTCCCGGGCGATCGGATCTTCCACGAAGGCCTCCACCTGATCCAGGCGGGCCTCGATGGCCGCCCGATCCCGCAGCGGTTGAGAGATCCACGCGCGCAACAACCGGCCGCCCATCGGGGTGCGAGTGAAGTCCAGTATGGAGAGCAGAGACCCTTTGCGGGTATCCCCGGCCATGGTCTCTATCAGCTCGAGGTTGCGGCGGGTAGCCGGATCCAGGACCATATATCCGGCAGTGGTGTAAGTCTCCAGCGACGTCAGGATCGAGAGGGCTTCCGAACGGGTTTCCCGTAGATACTGAATGATGGCCCCCGCCGCCCGCAGCGCCAGTGGCTGATCCTCTAAGCCGAAGGCATGCAACGAAACCACCTGAAAATGCTCCTGCAGGGCGGCACGAGCAACCCCCAGCTCGAAGCGATAAGCAGGGAACGGCGTGAAATGGATCGTGGCGCGATCCGCCGGCAAAGCGATCGGGGGTGCGGAAGGTTCCCCCGGAGCGGCGGGATAGAGACATTCCCGCGGGTCCAGGCGCAGCAACTCCGCCTCTGCCTCCCGCCGGGCTTCCGGGCCGGTCCACTGCGTGGTGGCGAAATGCCCGGTGCTCACCTCGCAATACGCCAGCCCAACGCCCTCCGCGAGCTCGATCCACGCCGCCAGATAGTTCGGTTTGCGTTCATCCAGCAGGGTGGGCTCCAGGGCCGTTCCAGGGGTCACCACCCGCACCACCCGACGGGGCATCAGACCGTTCACCGGCTCGCCTACCTGTTCCGCAATGGCCACCCGATAGCCTCTCTCCACCAGACGGGCGAGGTAAGGCTCCACGGCATGATAAGGAATGCCTGCCATCGGGACCCGCTGGCCCTTCCCCACCGGACGGGAGGTTAGCATCAGGTCGAGCTCCCGGGCCACCACTTCCGCATCTTCGTCAAAGGCCTCATAGAAATCGCCCAGTCGGAAAAACAGGACAGCATCCGGGTATTGGCGTTTGAGCTCCAGATACTGACGGCGGATGGGCGTAAGGTCCTCCATTCCCAGCTCTCCTACGGCAGGCTGTTTTCAGTATACACTTAACGTGACGGACTCCCGCCAGGGAGACTGAGCTCCATCCGGCAGGCCCCAGGCCTGTCCCCATCCTCCATGACACGCATCGCGCGCTGGGTTTCAGCGGTTGAGCGACGAATCGCATTCCATTGCTCCGATTCGACGGAGGGGCGGTTCAAATGCCAAGGGGACATCACGGGAAGGGCGAGGGACAATCGCCCCGCGTGCTGATCATCGAGGATAATCCCAGCGAGGCGAAGGCGCTTCACGATCTGCTGGTCTGGAACGGCTTTGAGGTGGCCATCGCCGCGACGGCCCGCCAGGGGTGGAGCCAGCTTCGCGCCTGGCGCCCAGACGTGGTGGTCCTCGATCTCGGCTTACCGGATGCGGATGGGCTGACGGTGTGCCGGGCCATCAAGGCGGACCCGCAGCTCCGGGATATCCCGGTGCTGATCCTGACCGGCCGATCCGCCATTCAGCAACTGGTGGAAGGATTGCGGATCGGTGCGGAAGATTACGTGACCAAGCCTTACGATCCCCGCGAGATCCTGGCCCGGATCCAGGCGCAGCTACGCCTGGGGCAGCGGATCGCCTCGCTCAAGACGTATCACCTTCGCTGGTGGAATCTACTGCGATCCTTCATTCCCTCTTCAATCCTGCAGATTCTACAGAAGGCTCCCCACGAGATCATGGGCCCCGCCCGGATGCAACCTCTTAGCGTTCTGGCGGTGTCATGGGGTGGGCTTTGGGAGAGAATTCAGGAGGCGGCGCGCCATGAAGGCCTTCCTTCGGGGACCCTGCACCAGGCGCTGAATCGACATCTAAATCTCTTCTATGAAAGCGTTCAGGCAGAAGGGGGAACGCCCTGTCCGGTGGTGGACGGCGCAGCCCTGGCCTGGTTCAACGCGCCGATCTCCTGTCCGGATCACCCCGTGCGGGCCCTGCGGACAGCCCTGGTCCTCCGGGAACGGATCCGTCGTCTGCATCTGGGCCTGCCCCCGCCGCTACGGTTTGCCCCCCGTTTCGCGCTTCACCGGGGGCTTGCGCTGATCGGATTGATGGGGGGATCGGCTTATCTTCATTACACGCCGATCGGCGAGGTGGTGGAAATGACCCGACGCCTGTCCACCCTCGCCCCGGAAGGCGAAATCCTGCTCACGCCGGCCTTCCATGAGGCGATTCAGGGTCTTCTCCCTGTGCAGCTCTGGACAGAGGCCCCCGCGTTTATCCGGATGCCGCTCTATGTGGTAGCGGTGCGCCGATAGCGAATCCTCGGTCATGCTCACTTGGGACGGATCGCACTCCCTGTTTGGGAGTAAACCACCCGGTGGCGGGAAAGGGCCCGATCCCCTCTTCTCATGCCGCTTCACCGGACCGGAGGAGGGTTCGAAGCGTTTCAACCCTTTGCCCATCGGCGGGCCCAGCCAGCGGCACGAGTTCGGATAAGCCAGGTTTTCGGGAAGATGAGCGCGTGATGTCTGAAAGGGCATTGTCATCAGAAAACATCCCTGCGATCCGGGTTCTCAGCCCTGAGGTAGCAGCCCGGATCGCGGCAGGGGAAGTGATCGAGCGGCCTGCCTCGGTGGTGAAGGAATTGATCGAAAACGCGCTGGACGCCGGGGCGACCACGATTCAGATCGAGGCCCGGGAAGGCGGCTTCACGCTGATCCGCGTGGCCGACAACGGCCATGGTATCCCCCGGGCTCAGGTGCCCCTGGCCCTGGCCCGCTTCGCCACCAGCAAGATCCGAACCGTAGAGGATCTCGGCGATGTGCGCACCTTGGGCTTTCGTGGGGAGGCGCTGCCCAGCATCGCGGCCGTGGCCCGTGTGGAGATCCTCACCCGCACTGTAGAGGAAACCGAGGGCACGCGTCTCATCTCGGAGGGGAACGAATACACGGTGCAACCGGCGGCCAGTCCGGTGGGGACGGTGGTGACAGTCCGGGATCTTTTCTACAACACCCCGGCCCGGCGCCGCTTCCTCAAATCTCCGTTGCGGGAAGCTGAACGGATTCGGGAAACCGTTTGCCGCTATGCGCTGGGTTACCCCCGAGTGGCGTTCCGTCTATTCCTCGATGGCCGGGAGGTCCTGACGGCCCCGCCCGGAACCCTACTGGAGCGGGCGGCCCAGATCTGGGGGCGGGAGGTCGCCGACGCGCTGATCCCGGCCTCTTGGGAAGCGGCAGATCTCCGCATCCACGGCCTGATCTCCCGACCCACCCTGGGCCGGGCTTCCCGGTCCTTCCAGTATTTCTACGTAAACGGACGACCGGTGCGCAGCGGGCTGCTGGCCGTGGCGCTGGAGCGGCCTTACGCCGGGCGGCTTCCCGCAGGCCGGTATCCACTGGCCATCCTCCACATCGAGCTCCCCCCTGCGTTCGTTGATGTGAACGTCCATCCCCAGAAGGCGGAGGTGCGATTTTCCCAGGAGCGCTCCGTTTACTGGGGGGTGAGCCGGGCCGTGGAGGCCGCCTTGGCGGAGTTCCCCCGTTCGGAGGGAATCGCCATGGAATGGTCCTTCGAAGAACCGCGGCCGACCCAGCGGCTGGCGGAGGCTCCGGCGGAATACGGCCGGCCGTCCCGATGGCGGGCGCTGGGCCAGTTGCTCCAGACCTACATTCTGGCCCAGAGCGAAGAGGGGCTGATCGTGGTCGATCAACACGCCGCCCACGAGCAGGTGATCTTCGAGCAACTCTGGGCCGGAAGCGCTTCGACCCCCCTGTCCTCCCCGGCGGTCCTTTCGTTCTCCGCGCGGGAGGCCGATCAACTGGAGGTGGAGCTTGAAACCTTGCGAAGCCTGGGGATCGACATCGATCCCTTTGGGGGAAACACCTTCGTGATCCGCGCGCTCCCCGCCCCGCTGACGAGTGTCTCCGCGAACGTCCTGCTCAACGCGGTGCTGGAGGAGATCTCCGCGCTCCGGCGAGGGGGCGGTGATCCCCGAGAGCGGATCGCCATGCGCCTGGCCTGCGTGGCCGCCATCAAGGCGGGCGATGGCCTTTCTCTGGAGGAGATGCAGGCCCTCCTGGACGCCCTCCTGGAAACCTGGTCCCCCTCCACCTGTCCGCACGGCCGTCCGGCGTGGTTCCTCCTGAGCCGGGAGGAGATCGAGCGCCGATTCCTGCGCCGTTGACAGGGCGTTCGTAAGGGGCATAGAGCGCTTTGGGAACAGGCCGCCGCAGGCAGCCCGCCCATCCCCTAAAGCGGATCCGTTTCAGCCAAGGCAGGAAGAGATGTCGCCCCTGGGAACGGTTGACCTCGGACATTCCGGTGGAGAGCGACTTGTTCCTGTGGACTTGATTCAGCCCACAACGCCTGCATCAATTCAAGACCCGCACATCCCCGACACGCCGGGTGATCCCCATCGCATCCATCTGTTCCAGCACCGCCACCGCGATCTTCCGGCTGGTCTGGAGCAGATCCCGGGCCTCCGCCGCGGAAATGGTCCCATGGGCTTGAAGATGCGCCCGAATGCGCTCGACCGCCTCCCGCCAGGTCTCCCCCAAAAGAACGACCTCATCGCTGAGGCGAACCAACCGGCCTTCATCCAGCAAGACCTGGAAAAGCTCCCGGCCCAACCCCGCTTCGAGCTCTCGGGGATTCGGGGGATGCCATGGATCCTGCCGAATCCGGGCCAGCCAGGCTTCGACCTGCTGTTGCTGCGCTTCGTTTAAACGGACTGTGAAGCCTGCTCGCCGGATCAAAGGGCCTGCTTCCTCCAGAAGGCCCTTCACCACAGCGGCTTTGACCGCGACTTCGAACACCGCAGAAGGCCATCCCAGCCGGCTCCGGGCCTCCTCCCGGGGCATGCCTCGACGCAAGGGGTTCTGTCGATGATAGGTTTCCACCTGCTCCACCAGCTGACGGATGGCTCGGTCCTGCCAGCCCGGCGCCGCCCAGAGGCCCTCCCCTATGGAAACGGCCGCGCCTTCGGATGTCAGACGTTCCAGCAACTCGCGCGCCTGCGCGGGGGGCAAGGCGAGTCGCCGGGAGGCCTCCGAAAGCGCAAGCAGCCCTTCGTGTTCCAGCCAGGCCCGCAACCGGGCCATCGGATCCGCCCGATAAAGGACGTGCAATGCGGAAAGGACTTCCGGGCGGAACCGACGATGGCGTCGGCCCGGATGGACATCCAGGATCTCTCCACCCCCCAGGGTCATCGAGGGGGAGGGCCAGCGAAGGATAAAGCGATCCCCGGGGGCCGCAACCGTCGGACGGCTGAGGACGATCTGGGCCAGACCGGACTCTCCCGGCTGCAGGGCCTCTCGATCCAACAACCGGACCCGGGCCATGATCTGGGACGCCCCGTGGAAGAATTTCACCTCAGCGAAATGGGGAAGGGGACGGGGAGAGCCTTCCCAATGGATCAAATACACATCCAGAAGCTCGGTGGGCTGGAAAACTCCGGGAACGGTCACCCAATCCCCCCGGCGCAGATCTTCCGGAGCGATCCCGCTGATATTGATGGCCGTTCGGGAGCCCGGGAGGGCCTGCTCCACCCGACGGCGATAGGACTGCAGGCCCCGGATACGAGCCCGACGTCCGGAGGGCCAGATCTCAACCTCCTCCCCGACTCGAAAGCAGCCATCCAGCAACGTGCCGGTCACCACCGTCCCGAAACCCGGCATCGTGAATGCGCGGTCGATGGAAAGACGCGCTCGCCCCAGATCTGGACGCGGTGGGCGGCCCTGCAGGATCTTCTGGAGAGCTTCCACCAGCTCCCCAAGGCCCTCCCGGGTTCGAGCGGAGACCGGCATCACCGGCGCATCCTCCCAACAGGTCCCCTGGAGCATAGCGTGAACATCCTCTTCCACCAGGGCCCGCCATTCCTCGTCGACCAGGTCGATCTTATTTAGGGCCACCACGCCATTGCAGACCTCGAGCAGGGTGAGGATGGCGAAATGCTCCCGGGTTTGCGGCATCACGCCCTCGTCGGCGGCGATCACCAGAAGGGCCGCATCGATGCCGCCCACACCGGCCAGCATGTTCTCGATGAAATCCATATGGCCGGGCACATCCACGATCCCCACGGTTTCCCCGTCGGGCAGGGTTAGCCAAGCGAAACCCAGGTCGATGGTCATCTCCCGGATTTGCTCTTCCTTCAGACGATCCGGATGAATGCCGGTGAGGGCCTCTACCAGAGCGGATTTCCCGTGGTCGACGTGGCCGGCGGTGGCGATCACTGGCATACTCGCTCCTCCCGACAGATGCCCCGCTTCTATGCAACCGATCCACGATGGAGCCTTCAGCCGGGACGCTTGGGGAGAGGGGAGCCGTCCACGAAGGTGAAGCACGAATACACGAATGGTGGGAAGGACAGCTCCCAGGTGTGCCGATGCACAGGCCGGGAGACCTATCCTCCGCGACCTGGCATCCAGGTTGGGAATCGACCGGATAGAATGGAAAGGCCTGGCTCTCTCCGGATAGGAGTTACGCCGTTCGCTTCCTCGAGAAGTCTTTGGCTCATGTTCAAACCTTCGTGCAAGCTAGAGAGCGAACCGCCCGATGACGGGAAAGGGCTCGATCCCCCCTCTCCCTACCCTTTCCCCACGCCGCTTCGCGGCATGGGGAAAGGGATTCAGAGGAGAAACTCTCACAGTTTGTGGGCTTCACCACCTGGGGCTTCCCTCAAGCTCTGCTTCAGGCGATTCATCCGCTGTTCGTGATTCTGGCCCCAGGAACGGGCCGCATCCCGCAGATGGCGGGCCCATTCCTCCTGTTCCTCCAGCAGCCCCCGAAGGATCTGCTCCAGGCGCGGCCACTGGCGTTCCACATGCTCCAGCCGGCTTTCCAGGCTGCGATGCTCCCGGTCATGCTCTGCCCATCGCTCCATATAGATCAGGCCTTGCTGGTGGAAGCGCTTCTCCTGAGCGGTATGCCATTCCTCCCACTCCTGCTTCAACCGGACCTCGCTCAGCCGCAAGAGCTCTCCCATCTCCTTCAGGCGATGCTCCCAACCCTCCCGGAGCGTTCGTAATTCTTCCAGAGCCTGCCGGCTATCCCGCGCCAGGTCCTGCAACTGGTGGAGAGCCGTATGATAATCCTCGATGCGAGCGAGACGCTCTTCTACATGTTGCTCGAGGCGGCGGAAAGCCTGACCGTGCTGCAGATCCGCCAGACGCAGGGCCTCCACATGTCCTTCCAGCTCCTCCAGACGGACCTCGATAGGCTCCAGGCGACGGGGAAGCTTTCGCATTTCCTCTTCCAGGGATGGAAAACGCTGGACCAGTTCCTCGATCCGCTTCCGCTGATCCGTCTGCCCCTGTTCCACGTCGGATACCCGCTTGGCGGTCTGGCGGGTCTGCTCCTCAAGGTAAGTCAGACGAGGCCGCGTTTCCTCCAAGGCGCGGCCGATCTCCTCGACACGCTGGGACTGGACCTGCAACTGGCGAAGCAGGCGATCCTGTTCGGCGCGGCGGGAGGCCAACTCCTGCTCCGTCCGTTCCAGGCGAAGCGCGAATTCCGGAAGGACCTGGAGGGAGCGCTGAAAGTCATTCACCTGGAGCTGCAACGCAGTTTGACTTTCCCGAAACTGTCGCTCCAGCTCCCCCAGGCGTCGGTCCAACATGGCCGTCAGCTCTTCCCGCAAGCGGGCCAGGAGAGGCTCCACCTGCGTGGATCGGGCGGCCTGGGCTTGAACGGCAGCCAGGGCTTCTACGAGTTGCCGGATTTGCTCCCGAGCCTGTTCCAGAAGGAGGGTCAATTGATCGACGCGCTGTTGAAGGAGCGCGATCATTTCTTTATCCTTACGGCGCTCCTGTTCCAGCCAGAGGACGGTCTGTCGAGTCTGGGCGAGCTCCATTTCCATCTGCGGCTGCACGGTTCACCTCCCAAACCGAATTCGGACCTCCGAACTTAAGGAAATCATAATCCAGATTGCGTTCTGGATCCATCCGGAATCCGCAAGGCCAACGCGATCTTATCGGCAACTGGGTCCAGTATGTCTCCGCATCGCTGAAACACTCCCTCCAAACCGTCCAGCCCCCTTGCTCCGTGAGGCCGCCCTCGATGGCCTTCCCCGTCCCCGCGAGCCGCATAAAGGCTGGAGAGACACCCGAAGCCACCATCCAGCCCCACCCCAGCCTCTGCATGCGCTGGGACAAGCAGAACCCCGAAGGAGGCCCATCGGACTCCCCCAGAACCCATCCGGCGCGAAGGCGAGCCTCTTGACAAAATAAAAATCCTGGTTATAGTTAAGAGCAAACTCGAAGGCTGAAGTCCCCATGCCCGATCTGGCCTCTGCGAGGATGTGGATCAAAAAAGCCGCTGCGCCCCAAGGTCCGGACGGTAGTCCGGTCCTGACGTAGCGGCTTTTTTGTATTCGTCAGGATCCCAACCCCCAGGCTACCGTCCGGTAGCCTGGGGGTTTCTTTTTATCGGGAGAAACCCTTCCTGCCCTTTTCCATAAAAAAGAAGAAAGCGGGGACGCTGACCTGGAGGCCGAAGTCATCCGGCCAATCCCCCAACATCTGAGATCTTTCATTATTTCCACGGATGGAGGTGGACCATGCTCAACGGGATCTGTCCGGAGTGCGCGGCCCCCGTGCCGCTGCGGGAGGATGTGGTGCTCCATGAGTTCCTGACCTGCCCGGAATGCGGCGTGGCGCTGGAAGTCATCTCCCTTTCCCCCCTGACCCTCGACCGTGCGCCTCAGGTGGAAGAGGACTGGGGGGAGTAGGAGGCGAGGCCGATGCGGATCGCCCTGTTCTGCTCGCTGGTGCGAACGGAGGAGAAGTGGTTGCTGGAAGCGTTCCGGCGCCGGGGAGTGGACGTCGAAGTGGTTCACGACCGCTCGACGATCCTGGAAGTAGGAGTCCCCGGGAGCTGGAACCGCTTCGACGCGGTGCTGATGCGTTCCCTCAGCCACTGGCAGGCCCTCCACGCCGCACAGCTGCTGGAGGATATCGGCCTGCCAGTCATTAACCCGGCGGCGGTGATCCACACCTGTGCGGACAAGCTGCTCACCACCGCCGCCCTCGCCCGGGCTGGCGTCCCCACCCCCCGCGTTCGGATTGCTTTCTCCCCGGAAGGCGCGCTGCAGGCCATCGAGGAATGGGGCTACCCGGTGGTCCTGAAGCCGGTGCTCGGCTCATGGGGACGGCTGCTGGCCCGGGTGAACGATCGGGAGGCAGCGGAGGCCCTCCTGGAACACAAGGAGACGCTGGGAGGCTTCGCCCACGGCGTCTATTACATCCAGGAATACATCTCGAAGCCGGGCCGGGACATCCGGGCCTTCGTCGTGGGCGGGGAAACCATCGCGGCCATCTACCGGTCCTCTGAACACTGGATCACCAACACGGCCCGGGGAGGACGGGCCTCGAATTGCCCGATCATCCCGGAGCTGGCCGAGATCTGTGCGCGGGCGGCCGCGGCGGTGGGCGGTGGGGCCCTCGCGATCGACCTTCTGGAAGATCCTCAACGAGGGCTCCTGGTCAACGAGATCAACCACTCGATGGAGTTCCGCAATTCGGTGGAGCCCACTGGCGTCGACATCCCAGGAGCGATCGCCGATTTCGTGATCCGGGTGGTCCGCGATGGATGGACGGCCGCCCACTCCCACCCTCTCCCTCAGGAGGTCGGGCGATGGAACGGGTCCGCGTGAGCATCGTGGGAGCCTCCGGCTACGTCGGCGGAGAGCTCCTCCGCCTGCTCCTGCGTCATCCTCAGGTGGAGATCGCCCAGGTCACCTCGGAATCCCATGCGGGGGAGCCCGTCCATCGCGTGCATCCCCATCTGCGCCGGGCCGCAACTCTGACCTTCTGCCGGATGGGGGATCTTCATCCGTGCGATGTGCTCTTCATCGCCCTTCCCCACGGCGAGGTAGCCCCGCGCATCGAATCCTTCGCCGCCCTGGCTCCCGTTGTGGTCGATCTATCGGCCGATTTCCGACTTCGAGACCCGGAGGCCTACCCTCGCTGGTATGGCCACCCGCATCCCCATCCGGAGTGGCTTCCCCGCTTCGTCTACGGCCTGCCCGAGCGCTATCGAGAGGACCTGCGGGGAGCCCGCTATATCAGCGGGGTCGGTTGCAATGCCACCGCGGCCATCCTGGCGCTATGGCCGTTAGTCCGGGCCGATGTGCTGAACCCAGAGCGTCCGATCCTGGTGGACATCAAGGCCGGATCCTCGGAGGCCGGGCGCGAGCCGAACCCGGGCTCCCATCACCCTGAACGCCACGGCGCGATCCGGCCCTACGCGCCGGTCGGCCACCGCCACACCGCGGAGGTCCGCCAAGCCCTGGGTTGCGATGGGATCCTCCTCTCCGTGACCGCTGTGGATGCCGTGCGAGGGGTGCTGGCGGCAGCCCACGCGTGGCCCCGGGCGCCCCTGGCTGAATCGGACCTCTGGCGGATCTACCGCGCCGCTTACGGGGAAGAACCCTTCATCCGGATCGTGAAGGACCGGCAGGGCCTCCACCGGCTGCCGGACCCGAAGGCGGTGATCGGAAGCAACTACGCGGATGTGGGGTTTGCGGTGGAAGAGGAAACGGGACGCATCGTGGCGCTGTGCGCGCTGGACAACCTGATGAAGGGCGCGGCAGGCTCAGCGGTTCAATCCCTGAACATCGCCATGGGCTGGCCCGAGACCGCAGGGCTGGATCTGATCCCGATCTACCCGGCATGAGCCCAAGGATCCAGAGGCTCACAACCGGAACAAATGGGGCTGGGCCCGACCACAAACGAAAGACCCTGTTTGTAGTAGGGCACATCAGTGCCCGTTATAGGTTCCCAAGAAGAGAGCGGACGGCAATGAGCCCTGCTACGAACAAAAACCCCCGCTCACCATCAGGCATGGAGCGAGGCAGAGCATCTGCTCGAAGCGCGCATAAAAGAGGACGGGCGCGAACGTGCCCCAATACGAACGAAAAGCCCGGGGTTGTAGTGCGTTGTCCATTTTTAATTTGGGGGGTTTCGGGGGCGGGGCGGAGGGGCCATCGCCTTCCGGCCAGGCTTCGGCTCCTCAAATCCCCGGTTTATAACTGGCCAAAGCAGTAGTAGGGCACGTTAGCGCCCGTTATGGGTTCCCAAACAGCAGGACGTGTAATCACCTGTCCCAGGTGTCCCAAAGAATGGATACTCGCAGGCCCGAGCACAAACGGAAGGTCTATGTTTTGCGATTGGGCACGCAGTGAAGCGCCCGCGATGAGCGCTTTCGAGAAGAGAACGGACGCGGATACACCTGCGAGATGCAGCGGGAGTCCATTCATCCCCATGGAGGAGACCGATGTGGGTGATCAAGCTGGGCGGGAACGCAGCCGTTAACGCGGAGGCGGCGCTGGATGAGCTTGCGGCCTGGGCCCGGGAAGGCCGACGCTGGGTGGTGATCCACGGGATCTCTAAAGAAGCGGACGCCCTGGGGGAGGCCCTGGGGCACCCGCCCCAATATGTCACTTCCGTTTCGGGGTTCACCAGCCGCTACACGGATGAGCGTACCCGGGACATCCTGTTGATGGCCTACGGCCGAGTCAATGCCCACCTGGTGGCCGCCCTGCGTCGTCGAGGCGTCCATGCCATCGGCCTGCGGGGGATCGATGGCGGACTGCTCCAGGCTCGCCGAAAGGAGGCGCTGCGGATCCGCGACGGGGATCGCATCCGGATCCTGCGGGGGGACTATTCGGGAGCGCCCATCGGTGCGAACGCGGAGCTGCTCCGCGGGTTGCTCCGATTAGGGCTTTACCCGGTGATCGCTCCGATGAGCCTGACGCCGGAGGGAGAAATCGTCAACGTGGACGGGGATCGGGCGGCCGCGGCCATCGCCGCCGCCCTGCAAGCGGAGGGATTGATTTTCCTCACGGGCGCGCCGGGCCTGCTCCGGGCCTTCCCCGACGAGACTACACGGGTGGCTGAACTGCGCTTCGAGGAACTGGAGGAGGCGATGGCCTGGGCCCAGGGGCGCATGCGACATAAGCTCTTAGCGGCACGGGAGGCCCTTCAGAGTGGCCTCCCCTGCGTCTGGCTGGCCGATGGCCGTCGTCCCGCCCCCCTGACCGCTGCCCTCCGAGGGGAGGGAACTCGCATCACCGCCATGCCCTTACGCCTCCCGTTCCCGATGGAAGCGGGAGGGCCTTAGGCCATCCTGGCTGCTCTGGCCGGGAGCCGCCCTTCTCCGGCGCCTTGGGTCGGCCAGCGCCTCCGCGCCAGGAAACATGCAATTCGTATATTCGTGCTCCAATTCGTGGACGGCCCCTCTCGCCGATCTTGGAGGTTTTCAACGATGGATATCCGGGCCATCGAAAGCCGCCATACCAGCGGGGTCTATCCCAAGCGAGATCTGGTGTTGGTCCGAGGGGAAGGCGTCTACGTGTGGGACGAAGCGGGACGCCGCTACTTGGACGCCACCGGTGGCCAGGGGGTCGCCCTCCTGGGGCACAACCCCCTGGCGGTCCAGGCGGCGCTCCGGGAGCAGATGGGCCGCCTGATGATCTGTCCGGAGATCTTCTACAACGACCGGCGCGCGCAGTTGCTGGAGGCGCTCCAGGATATCCTCCCCGGCAGCCAGTCGTGGCGGATCTTCCTGTGCAACTCCGGGGCGGAAGCGGTGGAAGCCGCCATCAAGTTCGCCCGCTGGCGCACCGGACGCGCGGAGATCATTGCGGCCCGCCGTGCCTTCCACGGACGCACCATGGGCGCCCTTTCCGCCACCTGGAACCCTGCCTATCGTCAGCCCTTCGAGCCGCTGGTCCCCGGGTTCCGCCACATTCCCTTTAACGACATCGGCGCGCTGGAGGCCGCCATCGGACCCCAAACCGCGGCGGTGATCCTGGAGCCCGTCCAGGGAGAAGGCGGCGTATGGCCAGCGGATCCCACATTCCTGCAGGCGGCGCGGGAGCTCTGCGATCGATATGGCGCGGCGCTGATCTTCGATGAGGTCCAGACCGGATTCGGGCGCACCGGGCGATGGTTCGCCGCCGAACACTACGGGGTGCTCCCCGATCTGATCGCGATGGGGAAGGGCATGGCCGGCGGGTTCCCCATCGGCGCCGTTGCTTTCCTCGCGGAGTGGGGCCCGCTGCCGGCCGGCGCCCACGGCTCCACCTTCGGCGGGAACCCCATGGCATGCGCGGCCGCCCTCGCCGTGATCGAGACCCTTCGCCGGGAGCGCCTCATCGAAGGGGCTGCCCAGCGGGGAGCGTGGTTCCAGGAGCGCCTGCGTCAGATCCGTTCCCCGATGGTGCGGGAGATCCGGGGGATCGGCCTGATGATCGGCGTCGCCCTGCGCGGGCGAGCCACTCCGATCCTGCGACGCATGATGGAGGACGGGGTGCTGGCACTCCCAGCCGGCCCGGATGTGGTCCGGTTCCTGCCGCCCCTGATCATTGAGCCCGAGCATCTGGAACAGATCGCGGCCGCACTGGAGCGGGCGCTCATCGAAGCGCCCCTCCCGGTTTCCCGGATGACGGAAGGAGGAGAAGGATGAGCCGCCGGATCGAGGATGCGGAGTCCATCGCGCTGCTGGAGGAACTGGTGCGGATCCCCAGCCCATCGGGGAATGAAGGCCCGGCGGCCGCCTTCCTCGTTGGATGGATGGCCCGACACGGGTTTGAGGCATGGGTCGACGAAGCGGGCAACGCGGTCGGCATCCAGGGGGAAGGGCCGCGGACGCTGCTGCTCCTCGGACATCTGGACACCGTTCCCGGAGAGATCCCGGTGCGGATGGAGAACGGCCGGCTGTATGGTCGGGGAGCCGTGGACGCCAAGGGCCCGCTGGCGGCTGCGACGGTCGCCGTCGCCCGGGTGGGCCCTCAACCGGGATGGCGCTGGGTGGTGGTCGGGGCGGTAGAGGAAGAGTCCGCCACCTCCCGGGGGGCTCGCCATCTTCTGCACACATGGCCACAGCCCGACCTGGTCCTCATCTTGGAGCCCAGCGGGGTCGACGCCATCGCCCTAGGTTACAAAGGCCGACTGCTCCTGCATATCCGTCTGGAGGCCCCGGGCCGCCACACGGCGGTCCCGGAGCCCAACCCGGCCGAGCGGATCGTGGAGCTGTGGATTGCGCTCCGGGAGCACGCCCGGTCCGCTTCCGACGGAAGCCGCCTCTTTGAGCAAGTGACCCCTTCCCTCCGCCGGCTCGCAGCTGATGGGGATGGGCTCCGGGAGTGGGCGGAGATGACCGTAGGGTTCCGGCTCCCCGAGGCCTGGCCGCCGGAACAGTGGCGAGAGGCGATCCGTCCGATCCTGGAGGCGGCAGGGGCAATGTGGTGGACCGAGGGGGAAGAGCCCGCTTGGCGGGCCTCCGCTGACACGCCTCTGACGCGGGCGCTGCTGGCCGGGATCCGGGGGGAGGGGCTTCGGCCGCGCCTGCTCCTCAAGTCCGGAACCTCGGACATGAACGTCGTAGGGCCGGCCTGGCGTTGCCCCATCGCCGCGTATGGGCCGGGCGATGCCCGGCTGGATCACACGCCGGAGGAGCACATCGACTTGGAGGAATATCGAACCGGCATCCGGGTGCTGACCCGCGCCCTGGCGGCCATCGCGGAAGGCGGAGCGCGATGAGATCCGGCTTGCGGTATTGCAAACCTGGGGTTTAAAGCAGCGGAGCAGGTGATCTCGTTGCCCCGCTCGGTCTCCTCCGATCTGAATCCCCTCTCCATTCCACGCTGTGGTGTGGAGAGGGAGAAGTCCCGCATCGATCGCAACGCACAGACCCTGTTCTACTTCCCATTGAAAGGAGGAGAAGCATGCCGCTGGATCACTTCTACATCATCGAATCGACGCTGCGCGAAGGGGAGCAATTTGTCGGCGCCTACTTCTCCACGGAAGACAAGATCCGCATCGCCCATGCCCTGGACGAGTTCGGGGTGGAATACATCGAGCTCACCAATCCCTCCGCCTCGCCGAAGAGCTTTGAGGACTGCCGGACGATCGCCCGGCTGGGGCTACGCTGCAAAGTGCTGACCCACATCCGCTGCCACTTAGAAGACGCGCGGCAGGCGCTGGAGACCGGCGTGGACGGCATCGATGTAGTCATCGGCGTCTCCTCCTATCTTCGCGCCTTCAGCCACGGCATGGATGTGGAGGAGATCATCGACCGGGCTGCGGAGGTGCTGACCTACATCCGGGAGCAGGCGCCTCATATCGAGCTCCGTTTCTCCACGGAGGATACCTTCCGCAGCGATCCGGCGGATCTCCTCCGGGTGTATCTGGCGGTGGACCGGCTGGGGGTGGTGAACCGGCTGGGGATCGCCGACACGGTAGGCATCGCCACGCCCAGCCAGGTGGCCTGGCTGGTGAGCACCCTGCGGCGGCTGACCCAGGCGGATATCGAGTTCCACGGCCACAACGACACCGGGTGCGCCATCGCCAACGCCTTCGCCGCTCTCGAGGCCGGCGCCACCCACATCGACACCACCGTCCTGGGCATCGGCGAGCGCAACGGCATCACCCCCCTGGGCGGCTTCATCGCGCGGATGTATACCGTCAACCGGGATCTGGTGCGGCGCAAGTATAACCTGAGAAAGCTGCGCGAGCTCGAACAGATGGTGGCCGAGATGGTGGGGGTGGAGATCCCCTTCAACAACTACATCACCGGGATGGCCGCTTTCACCCATAAGGCCGGCATCCACGCCAAGGCGATCCTGAACAACCCGGAGACCTACGAAGCCCTGGACCCCCAGGATTTCGGGATGACCCGCTACATCTCGATCGCCCACCGGCTGACCGGGTGGAACGCGGTGAAGGCGCGGGCGGAGCAGCTGGGGCTGAACCTGAGCGACGAGCAGATCCGCGCCGTCACCATCCGCATCAAGGCCCTGGCCGATGAGAAGCGGATCACCCTGGAGGACGTGGACGAGATGTTGCGGCGCTGGGCGAATGGAGAGATCATCCCTCAGCCCGCTGCTCGATAAAGCAACGCAGCCGGAGAGGATGAGACGAAGGCTTCGCCTTCCGTTCCACACCTCGACGTCTTTTTATGGAATTTCCTCAACTCCTTCACCGGGTTTGCCGTGAGGAGGCATCCGATGGGACAGACGTTCGCCCAGAAGGCGATCGCCCGCGCCGCCGGACGAACCCAGGTGGCGATCGGCGAGATCGTGGATGCGCAGCCGGACTGGATCCTAAGCCACGATAACACGGCGGCCATCGCCCAGATGTTCTACCGGCTCGGATTAAAACGGGTGAAGGATCCCGACCGTCTGGTCATCACCCTGGACCATGCGGTCCCGCCGCCGACGCCGCGCCACGCCCAGAACCACGCGGAGATCCGGCGCTTCGTGGCAGAACAGGGCATTCGCCATTTCTTCGAAGCGGGACGGGGGATCTGCCACCAGGTGCTCAGCGAGGAAGCCCTGGTGTGGCCCGGCCAGATGATCCTCGGCGCGGACAGCCACACCACCCACTTCGGCTGGATGGGGGCTTTCGGGGCTGGCGTGGGGCGCAGCGAGGTGCTCGCCCTCTGGGCCCTTGGGGAGATCTGGCTTCGGGTGCCGGAAAGCATCCGGATCACCCTGGAAGGCCATCTGCCCTTCGGCGTGACCGCTAAGGACCTATGCCTGCGTATCTTCCACGACCTGGGCGCCGATGGGGGACTGTATCGTTCGGTGGAGTTGAACGGCGATGGCCTCCACGCCCTCTCCATCGAAAGCCGGATGGTGATCGCCAACTTCATGGCCGAGTTCGGGGTCAAGAACGCCTATCTCCCCCCAGACGATGCGGTCTACGATTGGCTGGCCCCCCGTTGGGCCCGGCGCACTGGCGAGCCCGTGGAAGCGGTCCGCGAGCGCATCGCCGCGAACGCGCTGTATCCTGATCCGGACGCTGTATACGAGGCGGAATATGGGTATCGACTGGATGACTTAGAGCCGATGGTGGCCTGCCCGCACTCGGTGGATCACGTTCAGCCATTGCGAGAAGTGGCGGGAGTTCGGGTGGATATGGCCTTCATCGGCACATGCACCAACGGACGATTGGAGGATATCGCCGCTGCAGCGGAGATCCTGCGGGGGCGGCGCATCGCCCCGAACGTGCGGCTGCTGGTGATCCCGGCCTCCAGCGAGGTGCTTCAGGAAGCCCTCCGGCGGGGGTATATCCAGATCCTGGTGGAAGCTGGGGCGATGATCGGAGTCCCGGGCTGCGGCCCCTGCATGGGAAACCACATGGGGATCCCCGCGCCCGGCGAGGTCGTGATCTCGTCAGGGAGCCGGAACTTCCGGGGGCGGATGGGAACGCCGGACGCAGCGATCTATCTGGCCAGCCCGGCCGTGGTCGCCGCCAGCGCCCTGCGAGGGCGAATCACAGATCCCCGGGAGGTCATGTAAGGTCTGAGAGTCTGGATTTGGAAGCATTCGCGTATAATCCACCTGATCCGCGTAGCAGGCCCGTTCGTAAACCTCATCCAGGACCTTCTGCAAATCCAGCGGCACGTCTGGGAACGGAGAGCGCAATGGGACCGCCACTACCGGCAATCGATCACGCAGGTCAATGAACCAGACCAGCAACTCTCGTTACTCCGGCCGATAGAGGACCACCACATAATCGCTGCGTCCGGCTACGGCCTCGAGGCGCTCGCCCCCGCGCAACAGGTCGATCTCCAGCCAGCTGGCGCCGCCCTGCAACAGCAGCCGGCGCTTCTCGGCCATCGTCTGCTGTCCCCGAGATCCTTTCACCTTGTTCGCGGGCGAGAGCACCTCGATGGCCGTGACCACGCGGTGCGAGCGCGCGTCCCGGATTTCCAGATAGGCATCACGAACCTCCGGGTCGATCATTGCCTCCACCACCGATGGGGCTGTGATCGCCGGCCGCCCTGACCAACCTGTAGGAGCCCAAGATTCCAGCATGGTCCGAGTGATCCCAACATCTGGAACCAGGACGGTATATCCTGGATCCTCCCCAGGCGCGGTGATATAAACCCGATGCTCTACTCGAACGTAGAAGTGGGGGGTCAGAAGAGGGGTCAGCTCTGTCCGGATCCCCTCGATCAGACCATGGTGCACATCCGGCCACAGAACCGGATCCTCCAAGTAGGGATCCATACCAGGAAAGGGCGAGGGCATCTTCCACCTCGCAAGGTCGGATCATATTAACCACATTCTATATTAGTAATATGCCGTTGAGAGACTGCTGGGAGGACTGGATTGTTCCACCCTGCTGTATTTTCCTCCCGATGGCCCATGGAGCCACAGGGACGCGGATAGCAGTATCATATTTGCGCGAAGAGATCCCTTTCAAGATCCCAGGAGGTTCGAGCCATGCGCTTGCGGGGACGCGTATGGAAGTATGGGGACAACGTCAACACGGATGTGATCTTCCCGGGGAAATACACCTACACGATCACGGACCCTGCCGAGATGGCCCGACACGCCCTGGAGGATCTGGATCCCCGCTTCGCCCAAGAGGTTCGCCCCGGCGACATCATCGTGGCCGGCCGCAACTGGGGGTGCGGTTCCTCCCGGGAGCAGGCCGTGATCGCGCTGAAGGCGGCGGGGGTGCAAGCGATCATCGCGAAATCCTTCGCCCGCATCTATTTTCGCAACGCGGTGAACAACGGCCTGCTGCCAGTGGTATGTCCGGAAGCCGTGGAGGCCATCGAGCCCGGGGAGGAGATCGAGATCGATCTAGAGACCCATCGGATCTATTCCCGGGCTGGGACGTTCGCCTTCCCGCCCCTCTCGCCCACCCTCCGGATGATCCTGGAGGAAGGGGGACTGATCCCCATGCTTTGCCGTCGGCTGGGCCTTCCTGTTCCCATCGGGGATATCCGAACATCTGGGGGCGCAGGGGATGGATGAGCGCCTGGCGTTCAGAACCGCCCTCGAGCCATTGCTTGCGAAGGAGAAGAAAATGAGCGAGAACACATGGCCCAAGAGTTGGGAGGGCTGGCTCTCCCCTTTCCGGTGGGAAACGCGCTCGGAGCGTTATTACTCCGCTCACTATGTTATGCATCGCCTGCAGTTGAGCGGCTACGCCATTTTCCCCGGTCCGGAACAATCAGATTTCGCAATTTATCTCCCACCGCCGCGGGGTCCCGCCTGGATTCTGTTCCGTCACCGCGCGGAAGGCCCAGTATCTATTCCATTCCGCTTACGAGCTGATGGAGGAGTTCC
>NZ_JANWXB010000181.1 GCF_025055495.1 Thermoflexus sp.
GGTCGCCTACGCCAAGAAGCTGACGAAGTTCGATGCGACGGGTGCGATGGAGGTCGCTGGTCTGCACTACACCAACAACGATCAGCTCTACACCTACTTCCTGTCGGGCATCCTGGAGCAGGGCGGGACCTATTTCGCCGAGGACGGCCGCCACTTCAAGTTCAACACCCCGGAGGCCGTTGCGGTGATCCGCAAGATGGTGGAGATGGCCCAGAAGGATAAGGTGGTGGACCCAGTCACCTACAACGCGGAGAGCAACTGGGTGGGTGCCGCCTTCGCCCAGAAGCTGACGGCCATCGCCGTGCTGGGCTCGTGGTTCGCCGGGGAGGCCCGCATCACCTATCCTGACCTCAAGTTTGACTACGTTCGACTGCCACCCTTCATGGGCCCGCAGTATAAGTTCACCTCGGTCTCCGGCTGGGGGATCGTGGTGACCAAATACACCAAGCATCCGGATATCGCCTGGAAGCTGGCGGCGGCCCTGTCAGCGGATCCGGAGAACGCGCTCCACTTCAACATCACAACGGGCACCATTCCTGCCCTCAAACAGGTGGCCAATGACCCGCGTCTGCACCAGGCCCATCCCTTCATGAAAGACCTGCTGGAGTTGTTGCCCTACGGGGTCTTCCAGGGCGACGTGACTGACCCTCACCAGCTGGAGTTTGACATTGTCTATCCGAACATCATCCAGGCGATCCAGGGGATGATCTCGCCGGAAGAGGCAGCGCAACGGATCCACGAGGAAGCCAACGCGATGGTGGACAGCGCCGGGAAGTAGGGAGATCGGGGGAAACGCGCGATAAAGGGGCCGGCCGCCGCTAGAACGGCGGCCGGCAAAGGAGGAACCGTGGATGACGGCGGCAGCCATCAAGCGCACGTTGCTGGAATGGATTGGCACCCATGATGGGGGGAAGCTCACAGCCCCGCAGCGCCGTTTCGCCTATCTTGGTCTAGCGCCGATCCTGGCCTGGGCCTTCGTCTTCGTGCTCTTCCCGATCTTCTGGGTGGTGCTCATGAGCTTGTTCTCCTACACGCCCACCCGCCAGGGGGGCTGGTTCCTGGGCCTGGGAGGCGACAACCCCTACGTCGGCCTGGGGAACTACATCGAGCTCTTCACAGGGAACACCAAGTCGGCCCGTATCTTCCGCCAGGCCATCTGGAACACCATCCTGTTCTCCCTGCTGGCCGTCCCGCTTTCCGTAGGTGTCGCCCTCCCAATGGCCATAATCCTGGAGAGCGTCCACCAGCGGGTGAAGGTGATCTTCCGCTTCATCTACTTCCTGCCGGTGGTCACTGGCAGCGTGGCGGTGACCATCATCTGGTCGTATGTATATGCGCCCAACTGGGGCCTGCTCAGCCAGATCATAAAAACGATCGGCCTGACGCCGCCGCGCTCTTGGCTCTCTGACCCCAGCCAGGTCTACTTCGGCATCCCCCTGGCGATGATTGCGGTGACCATCGTCTATGTGTGGGTTACCTTCGGCTATAACACCTTGTTCTTCATCGCCGCCCTTCAGGGCATCCCTTCCGTTTTCCGTGAGGCGGCACGGATCGATGGGGCCAATCCCTGGCAGGAGTTCTGGCACATTGTGATCCCCCTGCTCCGCCGCACCATCCTGCTGGCCTCGGTGCTGACGGTGATCTCCTCCATGCAGCAGTTCGTGCTCTTCTGGCTGCTCACCCGTGGGGGGCCGGCCTACCAGACCCAGACCATCCTGCTCAGCGTGTATCAGAACGCTTTTGCCTACGCCGAGAACATGGGGATGGCCGCCGCGATGTCCATGTTTCTCTTCATCATCCTGCTCATCCTGACCATCATCCAGTTCCGCCTATTGCGAGCGGAGTGGGAGTTTTGAGACAAGACCTTCAGTTCAGTAAGGGAGGCGACATGGCGGGAGAGGCGATCGCGATACCTGCGGCGGTTCCGGCGCGGCGCAAACTGAGCCTCTGGCGGGTGCTGTCCCAGAGCATGGCCTATGTGGTGCTGATAGCTGGTTTCACTTTCACGCTGTTGCCCTTCGTCTATGTCTTCCTTTCATCATTTAAGACCAACGCCGAACTGCGACGTGTGCCGCCCACCTTCATCCCGGAGAGCCCCACGCTGGAGAACTACGTCACTGTGATCTCCGACCGGCAGCTGGCGCTCCACCGGATCTTCTACAACAGCGGGATCGTCGCCCTCTCCCGAACTGTCCTGACCTTGCTTATCAGCTCCTTCGCCGGCTATATTTTTGCCCGCTACCGTTTCACCGGCCGGAACCTGTTCTTCGGGATGATCCTGGCCCAGCTGATGATCCCCTTCCAGGTGGTGATGATCCCCCTGTATCTGCTGACCGTGAAGATGGGGCTGATCGATACGCTCTGGGCCCTGATTATCCCCCTCTTGATCGACGCGTATGGGATCTTTGTGGCCAAGCAGTTCGTGGAGAACTTCCCCAGCGAAATCCTGGAGGCTGCCCGGCTGGACGGAGCCTCGGAGTTCGGCATCTACTGGCGCATCATTATGCCGCAGTTGGGACCGGCCCTGGCCTCCCTGGGCATTCTGACCTTCATGGCCTCGTGGAACGATTACCTCTGGCCACTGATCGTCATCACCTCGCCGGAGAAGCGCACCATCCCGCTGGCGCTGGTCTGGTATTCCACCCAGCATGGGGCCAACCAGGGCTTGGTGCTGGCTGCAGCGATGTTGACGCTGCTGCCCATCTTCATCGTCTACTTTATCGCCCAGCGCTGGATCGTGGAGCAGGCCAGCCAGAGTGCCTTTAAGTAACGGGCCTCGCGCGGTGGTCACCGGTCTCCTTTCTCCCTTTCTCTCTCAGCGGCCCTTTGGGGCATAGGCGAGGGGACAACCTTCAGGGCGACGCAGAGAGCCGAAAGCTCTCCACCGTTCCCGAAAGCTCTGAACGAGGAGAAGAGCGGACAAAGCAGTGGAGTATTTCGGAGCTGGGTCCATCGTTTGACGCTGTGAGTTTGCGTTCACCGATCAAACCCAAAGGGAGGTGAGCGATGAAGGCCAAGGGCATGTTCACAACTGCGGTCGTATTCGTCATCGCGCTGGCGGCCAGCGCCTGTGCGGCCCCCGCGCCCACGCCGACTCCCGTGCCGCCGACGCCCACGCCGGCTCCCACCCTCACCCCTCCCCCTACGCCGACCCCAACGCCGGCGCCAACGCCCACGCCTGCCGTAACCCCCACCAAAGCCCCGTTGACCTCGGGGGAGATCCGGGACCTCAAATTCGAGGTTGTCGACGGCGTTCTCCAGATCTCCTTCGCCTTCAGCGGAGAGCCCTCTGACTATAATGCTTTCCACGTTTTTGTCGATGCTGACCAGTCGCCGAAAACCGGTTACCACATCAGCGGCGCTGGCGCCGACTTTCTCATGGAAAACGCCGGACTGTTCTCATACAAGGGCGGGGGATCGGACTGGAATTGGGAGCCGGTCTCTGCTTCGGATATGGCCTTCGAGGTGGGCAAAAACACTGTCCTCTGGAAGGTGAAGCTGGCTGATCTGAAGCTAGACAAGGCGAAGGCCGCTGACTTCGTCGCCCAGCTGGTCAACATCAACTGGGATGCCGTGGCCACCACCCAGAAGGTGACTAAGGAACTCAAGCGCTGAGGGCAAGCCGTTCCCTCGGAGGATCGATCAATGAGGCGCATCGCGATCGTCGTTTGGGCCCTCATCGTTCTGCTTGCCACAGCGTGTCGGAGCGCTGCGACGCCAGCCGGGCCGGGGACTGAAATCCCCGGCCCGGCGGCAACAGTTGCCTCGGGGACCACAACCCAAGCGGAGCTGCAGACTCTCACCTATCGGCCCCTCGAGGGCGATGTTGTCAACCCCGAGCGGGGTTTCCGCCACTCTATGGATCGCCTGGATCCCAACACCGACTATTCTGTCTATCGAACGCTTGGCTCTTCGCTGATCTTCTCCTACGTGCGCCTGGACGACTATCGCACCCGCGAACTGCCGCCGGAGTTGCTGGAGGAGCTGGATGCTGCCCTGGGGGCCCTGCGACGGGGCGGCGTCAAGGTCGTCCTGCGCTTCTCCTACAACTTCGGACCCTACCCCAAATCCGAGCCGGATGCCCCGCTGGACTGGATCCTGCGTCACATCCAGCAACTGAAGCCGGTCCTGCAGAAGAACGCCGACGTCATCGCCTGGCTGCACGCGGGCTTCATCGGCGCGTGGGGAGAGTGGCACACCTCCACCCACGGCCTGGACCGCGATATGAACGCCAAGCGGGCGATCCTGGAGGCCCTGGCCGATGCCCTACCCTCGGATCGCTTCATCCTGCTCCGCTATCCGCCCGACCTGATGACCCTCTTTCCTCAGCCGCTCACGGCAGAGCAGGCCTTCAGCGGCTCCCTCCAAGCCCGCCTGGGTTTCCACAACGATTGTTTCCTCTCCTCGGACACCGATATAGGCACCTATCCCGGCGGGGAGTTCAGCCGCGAGAAGGCGATCGCCTATCTTTCCCAGATCACCCAGTTCACCCCGGCCGACGGGGAGACCTGCCAGGTCTACCCGAAGCTCCAGGCTTGTGCAACGGCCATCCAGGAGATGGAGACGCTGCACTGGACCGGATTGAATATTAGCTATCACAAGCAGGTCATCCGGAACTGGCAGCGGGAGGGATGCTTCGAGGAGATCCAGAAGCGGCTGGGATATCGCCTGGTGATGGAGGAGGCGACGTTCCCGGCACAAGTGCGGCGCGGCGGCGATTTCCCCATCGCGTGGAAGCTGCGCAACGAGGGGTTTGCTGCTCCGCTGAATCCACGTCCCCTGTTCCTGGTTCTCGCTGGGCCGGTAGTGCACACCGCGCGACTGGAGGGGGTGGACCCGCGCCGCTGGCTGCCGGGCCGCTGGGAGGTTTCTACTTCTGTGAAGCTGCCCGGTGACCTGCCGGAGGGGGAGTATCGGGTGGCCCTCTGGCTGCCCGACGGCTACGAAAGCTTGCGCAACGACCCGCGCTACAGCATTCGCTTCGCCAACGAGGGGACGTGGGAGGAGTCCACTGGCTGGAACGTCCTGGGCACCGTCCGCGTTCGGCCCTAAGGCCTCTCCGCTTGCTGAGCGAAGAGGTCAATCCAGGGGCAGGGGCTTGGCTTGGGAGAACCGCGGCCGGCGGCCCAGGCTGTCCCCTCAGCGAGGCGGTGCGCCCCGCGCCTGAAAAGGGGTCCGCGCGGCTGTGCGCGATCGGTCGGAGAGGCCTATGCGACCGGCCGAAAGCGCCCCAGGTGGCGCAATGCCCCTCATCCGGGGGTGGGGGATGCAAGGCCCTCTGGCGTCAAGAGATCGCGAAGTCGGGGTGAGCGATCTGCAGTGCCCACCGAGGCCTTCGGGGCCGGCACTGGCATAGCGGTTTGGCCGATCTCCTAGCTGGCCACCGGCGCGGGCTCCGGGTAGGCTGTCAGAGGAGGTGGGAAGCCCGTGAGGTCTTTATGTCCTTCGAGGGGCCGGGAGGAAGCCGGTGACGAGAAGCTGGACGCTTGCGCTTGTGCTGGCCGGGGCGCTCGCGGCTATGGGCCCGCTCGGGTGGATGGAACCTCGCCCGGCCCGGGGGGCTGGGACGCCCGTCTTGCGGGTCGCTGTTCCCGCCTACTGGGATCCGGAACCCGGGGCCGAGTGGCCGGGGCTGGAGTGGCGCCGCCTGCTCAACGGGACGCCCCTCGTCGGGATGGTCGTCATCAACCCCGACAACGGGCCGGGCAGCAGCCCGGATCCTGCCTACTCCCACCTGGTGCAGGCTGCTCGGATAAAAGGGATCAGGGTGCTTGGATACGTATACACGCAATATGGGACGCGCCCTTTGTCATCGGTCCAACTGGACATCAGCCGCCACTACAGCTGGCACGCTGTGGACGGCATCTTCCTCGACGAGGCCAGCACGGACTGCGCCCGCGAGGCCTTTTATTACCGGCCGCTCTACAACTGGATTAAGACAACGTATGGGCCGACGCAGGTGGTGGCCCTGAACCCCGGAACTCAAACAAACGAATGCTACGTTTTGGCCAGTGATGTCCTGTTGACTTTCGAGGAGGCGTGCGTCCAGGATGCATCGGCGAACGACTGCAGCAATTATCGGAGCTGGGCACTGGCGGGCTGGGAGACCAACTATCCGCCCGATCGGTTCTGGCATCTGGTGTATGACGTCCCGGCGGCCTATCTGGCGAATGTGCTGGCCAAGGCCCGCTCAAGCCACGTTCGGTGGGTGTATGTCACCTCGGACGGAGGGCCGAACCCATGGGATACCCTGCCGACCTACTGGGAGCTGGAGCTGACGCTGCTGGGCCTCCGGCGGGCGTTTCTGCCCCTAATCCACCGCGGCCCGTAGGGGTCGGGCCGCGGGCGCCAACGGCGCGTGCGCTCTCGGTCGGCAAGCTCCGTGGCCTGCAACAGTGCGCGGATCCGAAAGGGGTTTTCGTCCTCCTGGCGCTGGACCACCGACGGAACCTGCGCCGGCTCCACCCGATGTTCGCATCGGAAGCCGAGCTGGTCCGCTTCAAGGTGGAGGTCACACGGGAGCTGGCCCCGTCTGCTACCGGTGTCCTGCTGGACCCAGAGTATGGAGCGGCCCAGGCGGTCGCCGCGGGGGCACTCCCCGGCGACCGCGGGCTGGTGGTCGCCCTAGAGGCCACGGGATATAGCGCGGAGGCAATGTCGGGGCGCCCTCAGTTGCTGGAGGGCTGGAGTGTGGAGAAGGCTAAGCGGATGGGCGCCCAGATGGCTAAGCTCCTTGTCCGCTACCATCCAGAGGCCCCGGGGGCGGGCGAAGTAGAGGCCTTGGTTGCTCAGGTGGCGGCGGAGTGCGTCCGCTTCGATCTGGCGTTAATGATTGAGCCCCTCGTTGCGTCGGGAGCACTCTTCCCTGCGGAGAAGAATCGGGCCGCGGTGGAAGCCGCCCGGCGTCTGTCGGCGATCCCCGGCGTAGACCTGCTGAAGATGGAGTTCCCGGCGTCGCCGGAGGCGACGGACGAGGAAGCAGCGGCCGTCTGCGCTGAGCTCAGCGCGGCCAGCCGCGTCCCGTGGGTGCTGCTGTCGGCGGCGGTGGACTTTGAAACCTACCAGCGTCAGGTGGAGATCGCATGCCGGGCTGGGGCCAGTGGGGTTGCTGTCGGACGGGCGGTCTGGCAGGAGGCAGCGCAGCTCTCCGGCCCAGCACGGCTTGAATTCCTGCGGACAGCGGCGCGCGAGCGATTGGAGCGCCTGCGGGCGGTCGTCCGGGCCCTTGCCCGGCCGTTTACGGATTTCTACACCGCCGAGGCACCGCTCGGCTGGTATCGCGCTTATTCAACATACCCCAATCCCAACGAGGAGGCCTAGGATGATGCGACGAGGAATTCCGACACCGGTGGCTCTCTGGCTGTTCGTGGCTCTTGCGCTGGGAGCCTGCGCGCCGGTTGCAACGCCGACGGCCACTCCGGCTCCCACCCCGACCCCGGCGCCCAGC
>NZ_JANWXB010000211.1 GCF_025055495.1 Thermoflexus sp.
TTATAACTTCAGCCTGGGATGGCCGGCCTTTCGCTGGAGGAACACAAAGCTTAGCCGAAGCACCATCTTCTCAATACGGCGAATCACCGACGGGGCCTGTCAGAGGCCCGTGCAGGCCAGGTCTATCCCTGTGGCCCGAAGGCTGGAGGAGGAGGGATAAGGGCAAGGGCAGACCTCCCTCGGTGGCCCTGCCCACCTCCGAACTTCCTGCATAAAGGGGATTGGCGAGCTCGTTCGAGGTCTGGTGTATAATTGGATCCTTAAAAGGACTACACCGAGGATAGGATATGATGGCGGCGGAGATTGAAGGGATCCTTCAGCGTCTCCAGGCGTCGGGGGAGCGACTGGCGAGCCTTCCCCCCGAGACTCCTGTCCCAGAGTGCCTGCGACGCATCGGGGAAGAGGCCCTTCGGTTGCTGGTTTTAGAAGAAGCCGCCACCGCGATCCTTTTTTCCTATGATCCTGTCCAGCGCAGCCTGGATCCAGCCTCCCGGATCGCCGTGGGAGAGGTTGGAGAGCTCATAGGCCCCGACTGGCCTCGACCGGATGGGATGGCGGCTCGGGCGCTGGCCCGGGGTCGGCGGGTTCTCTCCTGGGAGGAGCCCGACACGCCGATCCATCCCGCCAAGCAGGCAGCGGGAGCCCGGATGGTTGGATGCTGGCCATTGCTCGCTGCCGGGGAACCCGTCGGGGTGCTCTACCTCTCCTGCCGGGAGGAGCGACCCTTCATGGAGCTCGAGCTGAGGGCTCTGGAGGTCTTCGCCAGCATGGCGGCGCTGCTGCTCCGGCGCGCGCGGGCCCTGGAGCGACTTCAGCAGAACCTCCATCGAGCGACCCGGGAGCTGGACGAGCTACGTCGGATGGATCACCTCCTGAGCGCCCGGGCCGATCCCCAGGAGATCCTGGAAGCGATCCTGCGGATCGCCCTGGAACTGACGGGGGCCCGCTTCGGCACGCTGCGCCTGGTGGATCGTCAACGCCAGCGCCTGGTGCTGGGGGCACTGATCGGCCGCCCGCTCCTTCCGAACATCGCCCCTGAGCGGGCGCTGGATGAAACCAGCATCGTCGGATGGGTGGCCGTGCATCGCCGCTCGCTGCGCATCGATGATCTCCACGCCTCCCCATGGGCTTCGATCTATCGACCCTGGCTAGCGGGCCACGAGATCCGATCGGAGCTGGCGGTGCCCTTGATCGGCGCCGGCGGCGAGGTGGAAGGCGTGCTCAACCTGGAGAGCCCGGAGCCGGGCGCGTTCACAGAAGGGGATCAGCGGTTGCTGGAGATGCTGGCAGCCCGCGCCGTGATCGCCCTACAGGAAATGCGGTTGCTACGCGGCATGCAGGAAATCACCGGCCAGTTGCTCCACGGCGGTCGAGAGGCGCTTTTCGCGCGGGCGATCGCCCTGGCTTGCGAGCTGATCCAGGCTTCCGATGGGGCGATCTGGCTGATCCCACCCGCAGGGCCACCGAACTTGGCCTTCGCCACCAGCCCGGCGATGGCCGGAACGGCCGGGCTGGCGGAAGCCGTGAGCCGATCCCGCCGCCCCCTCTCCGTTGAGTCCGGCGGATGGACCCTGGCGGTTCCCATGCTGGAGCCGGGCGGGACCGTCTGTGGCGTCTTCGTCGTTCATTCCTCCCGACCCCGCACCTTCACTGATCGGGACCAACGATTGCTGATCATTCTGGCCAACCATGCCGCCCTGGCCGTTCAGCTGGCCGAGCACGTTCAAGCGCTCCAGGCGGCCCGCGAACGTCAGGCGATCACCGAAGCCTTCGCTGCGGTCGGCGACATCGCCGCCAACCTCCTGCACCGCTTGAACAACCACATTGGCCTGATCCCCGTCCGCCTGGAAGGGCTTCAGGAGAAGCGGCCGGATCTGTTCCAGGATCCTTACCTCGCCTCGGTGTTCCAGGAGATTGAGAGCCGGGCTCGGGCTGCCCTGGACGCCGTCCGGGAGGCCATGGTATACCTGCGGCCAATGGCCCCCCGCCCGATCCCTATTCTTCCCTGCCTGGAGATGGCCCTGCGGGACCTTCGGATCCCGCCCGGCATCCGTCTGGAGACAGTGGGCCTGGAGGATCTTCCCCCCGTGATGGCGGGGGAGCCGCAACTGGCCCTGGTGTTCTTCAACCTCCTAGAGAACGCGGTGGAGGCCCTGGGGGAGAGCGGATGGATCCGGGTGGAAGGCCTCGCCGGGCCGGATGAGGTGATCCTCACCGTGCGGGACAATGGGCCGGGGATCCCCCCAGAGCTACAGGATCGGATCTTCGAGCTGGATTTCTCCACCAAGCGGTCGCCGAAGAAGCTGGGTTTTGGCCTATGGTGGGTGAAGATGCTGGTCCAGCGGTTCGGCGGCGAGATCCGGGTGGAGAGCGCCCCCGGCCAGGGCACCGCTTTTCACGTGCGGTTGCCCCGGGCCCCCAGCGGTCCGGGATAGCCCTTCCCTCGTTTGCTGTAGCTGGCGAGGGGCTTCACAGACGCTCCTCTAAGAGCGATGGGCAAGCAGGCCCTTTCCGGTCGATCGATCGGGACGGCACCCTCCAGAACCCGCGGGATAGCAGGCGCTCCCTCCGGGAGGTCAGGAGAACCGATGATTTTTATTCGATCGTCATCGAACAGATCCCGGTCGAGGATGCAGGGCCTCTAAGTTTGTGGCGGAACGGGCCATTTATCGGCCATGGAGAGGGGAGAAACCATGTTTCGCTCCTACAATGGCGATCCAACGGAAGGCGGGATCCCAGCCCTCAACTAGCGCTCTGTCCGTTCTTCCATTTGGAGGTTTTCGGGGGCGGTGCGGGGGGCCAAAGGCTCCCCGCACCGCCCCCAAAAGATGTTTGGGGGGAGAGGCCATCGCCTTCCGGACCGGCTTCGGTTCCTCAAATCCCGAGTGGATAACTGAACAAAGCACCAGCTCCAGAGGAGAGGATCAGGATGGGTGCATCTCTCCCAGTCGTTCTCCCGGTCGGAAAACGGGTGTTAATTGTGGAAGACGACCCGGCCTGGCAGAAGCTGCTCACAGAGGTCTTCGAGGATCTGGGTTTCGCCGTGGATCGCGCCGCCGATGCGCGGGCCGCCATCGCGATGTTACGCGAACGGGCTTATGCCTTAGCAGTGGTAGATGTCTCACTGGATCCCGAGGATCACCGCAACCGGGGCGGCTTTCAGGTGCTGGATGCCCTGGCGGCCCATGAGCCACCGATCCCCGCCATCGCGTTAACCGGCTATGCGACGGTGGAAATGGCCGTGGAGGCGCTGACCCGCCATCGGGCGGCTGATTTCCTGCGGAAGGAAACATTCCAGCGCCGGGCTTTTCTGGAGGTCGTCGCCCGTCTGCTCCGGCAGGAGCGGACGTCAGCCAGCCGTTCGCCCACAGCCCTTCCGGCCCTCCGGCAACGAGCCTCTCCGCCGGGCCCGCGGGTGTTGGTGGTGGAAGATGATCCGGGTTGGCAGGATCTTTATCAGGAGATCCTGGCGGAGCTGAGCCTTTCATGCGAGACCGCGCCCTCCTATGCGGAGGCCCTGGCTTGGCTCGAACGGGAGGCCTTCGCGATGCTGATCGTCGATCTGCAGCTGGCCAGCTCCATGAACCCCTTCGGAAACCGGGATGGTCTTCGGCTCCTACAGGTCGCCCGACGGCGCGGGCTGCCGACGATCGCCGTAAGCGCCACCGCCTCGATCGATGAGGTGGAAATGGCCTATCAGAGCCTGGGAGTCTTCGCTTTCTTTGACAAGGCCGCCTTCAACCGGCGCACTTTCCTTCAGTTCGTCCAACAGGCCCTGAGGGGCCAGCCAGGTCCCTCCGCGCCGCGCCCGACAGGATCTCTCTCACCGGAAGACCAGGCCGCCCTGGCCTCCCTGACGCCCCGGGAACGGGAGGTGTTGCGCTGGATGGCCCACGGGCTGACGAACCGGGAGATCGCCGAACGACTGGTCGTCTCCCCGAACACGGTCAAGAAACAGGTCGATAGCATCCTGAGCAAGCTGGGCGTCCACACCCGCGCCGCCGCGGTGCGCAAGGCGATTCTGGGGGGATTGGTGGAGGAGAAATCCATATCGGAACAAGAGACCTAAAGAAAGCCCCTCGATAGAACCCGAACGCTTTGCGGACACATCCACACTATAAATGGACGGAAGAAGATGCGGGCTGAGGCATTGTCCTCGCGCACACCCTTCATTTACCTGCATCCAGGGAGATTCACGGTAGCCAGCGCGTAGCCTTCCAGAACGGCCATTACCCTTCCCAGGATCAGATCCCGGGGATGGTTTCGCAACTCGCCGCGGCGAACCCGCCGATATTCTTCGGGCATATACTGACTCAGCAGCCCCAAAGGAACCGGCCGATCGCCCAAGTTGCGCATCAGGCGCTCGAAGGCTGTCTGCACCTCCGGGGCGGCCCAGTAGTAGCGGATGCGATCGCTGAGGCTGTAGCGACGGGCCAGCCGCACCCGGGCCGGATCCCCCCGGTAGTATTTCTGCCAGTGGACAGGACGGGCCAGCATTGCTGCTTCGAAGGCCTCCCGGATCTCTGAGAGGGGCTCCAGGCCCAGGGCGGCCTCAATGTCGGCGAGGGCGAAGACAGCTTCCCGCAGCGCAAAGGTCAAGGCCGGGCCGACCTTGAGGATGGCAAAGTGGTCCTCCACCAGGGCGCGCAGGGCCGCCGGGGGCTGGTAGTCCGTCGAGTGAGCTTCGAAGATGATCCCTGGCACCCCCTCAATCCAGCGAACCAGGGGGGCGGCTGCCGCTCGGTCATATTCGTGGATTTGCTCATCGCCGAACTCGATGCCGGGCTGCACCACCAGGGCGATCACCCGCTCCCAGGCCGTCTCCAGGTCCTGGCGGCGAAAGGCGCGGCGGATCGCCTCGAGGGCTGCGGCGGCGTCTTCAGGGCGAGTCACCGGAGGAGGGCCCTCAGCAGCCTGAGCCCCTCCAGCCGGCGGCACTTCGCTGCCCACGACATAGCGGAGATCCTCCCGTCGCTCGCCGGCTGCCTCCTCCGCAACCCGGGCAAGCCGGGCGATGCGCTCGGCGATGACCTCCAGCGGAGGGGGCGGCTCCCCGCCCAGCGGCATGCTGCAGTCCAGGTGGATCTTGGTGAAACCCGCCTGCACGAAGGCGCGCACCAGATCCTCCGCTTTCCGCATGGCCTCTTCGGGGGGCTCGTGGGACCAGGGCAGCGGCCCCAGGTGATCCCCTCCCAGGATCAGGCGCTCGCGGGGGAAGCCCAACCGCTCGGCCATCTTCGCGATGGCCCCCGCGAAGGCCTCCGGGGTCATCCCGGTGTAGCCGCCGAACGGATTGACCTGATTGGAAGTCGCCTCGATTAGAACCGGCTTTCCGGAAGCCCGGCCGTGTCGAAGCGCGGCCTCGAGGACCAAAGGATGGGCCGAGCAAATCGAGGGGATGCCGAGCGGAAAACCGAATCCCTGGGCGGCGACGACGAAATCCAGGTATCCAATCTTCACTGCGGCTCCTCCAGGTAGGGCATCGCTTCCTCGAGGGTGGGCTGGCCGGCCACGCCGCCGGCGGCCTGGGTGGAGAGCGCCCCGCAGACCGTGCCCAGGCGGAGAGCTCGCTCGAGAGGCCATCCCATGAGGAAGCCATACAGGAATCCCGCGTCGAAGTTGTCGCCGGCGCCGACGGTGTCCACGACTTTTACCGGGATTGAAGGCACATAGACCACCTGTTCCCCCTGAACCGCCATAGCGCCCGCGGCGCCTAGCTTGACCGCCACAATCCGGGCCGCTTTGGCCAGCGCTCGCGCGGCCGCCTCCACCTCCGCCTCTCCGGTCAGCGCCCGGGCCTCGGCGGCGTTCGGCAAGAAGACATCCGTCAGGGGGAGGAGATCGACCACGCCTTCCCAGCGCTCAGCCGGGTCGTAGTTCGTGTCCAGGGAGGTGGTCAACCCCAGCGCACGGGCGCGACGGAACAGCTCCGGCAATCCGGGTCGAAGGGCATCTTGCAGGAAGTAGGAGGCGACGTGTAGATGGCGGGCCCGCCGCAGCAGGTCGTCGGAGACTTCGTCCGCTCGCAGGGCGCCGATGGCGCCGGGGAAGGTCAGCATCGCCCGATCCTCGCCCCGGTTGAGGATCACAGTCAGGCCGGTGGAGAGACGCGGGTCAATCATCACGGGGGAGACATCAACCCCGCGTCTCTGCATCTCCTCCAGCATGAAGCGCCCGAAGAAGTCGTCACCGCACTTGCCGATAAATCCTACTCGCAGCCCCAGCCGGGCGGCCCCGCAAGCAAAGATCACGGAAGAGGAGCCGACCGTCAGCGTAGCGGCCTCCACGATTTTCTCCGCCTGGCCGAAAGCCGGCTCCACATCCCCGGACAGAATGAGGTCAGGGTTAATCTCACCAGCTACCAAAATATCATATTTCTCGGCCACTTTCCTCTCCGATCCAGCGCATAATATGATAAAGATAGGCAAATTCATTCATTGTGCGTCACCGTGTAACCATTGATCGTCACCAGCCCGCTGTCATACACCGCATTCCAGTTCATATCCAGCCGCACAAACCGCGCCCCAATCGGCAGCACCGGCGACCCTACACACGTCGCGTAAAACCTCCACTGCACCACACTGGCCCCACTCCCCGTCAGCGATGGACACGTCACCCCAGCCCACGTTCCCCCCACCCACTGATACACCGCCTGGAAGTTCGCGTCCGGTATCCGCTCCACCAGATAGTCCGCCCCACCAAACGACAGATCCCCCGTGCCCGCATTGTTGTCCGTGTTCAAATACACCCGCAGCTTGTCCCCCGCCTGGTAGTTGTTCTGGAACGTGATGTCAAACATCGGCGGCGGAGGGGAGGGTGGCCCTGCCGGAGACGGCGTAGGAGCCGTTTCCACATGCGTCGTGGTGTAGGTGTATACCATCACGTTTCCGCTCGTGTAGACCGCCGCCCAATCCCGGTTCTGTCGCTGGAAAACCACCTGGAAGCCCAGGCCGGGATGACCGATGCACGCCCCGGGGAACTGCCAAGCCGCCCGCGATCCTAAGGTGGCCGATATCGGACAGGTGTGGGCCGTCCAGGAGCCGGTCCACCGGAACATCCAGCGATCCTGGATCAGGTAGTCTATCCCCAGGCCGTTCACGCCTACACCGGTTCCAGCGTTGTTATCCACATCCAAATACAGGAGCAGATGATCGCCGGGCTCGAAATTGTTGTAAAAGAAGAAAACGAACGGAGGTTGCTCCTTATGGGCCACCGTGCGCCCGGACACCGGAAGAGGCGGACTGGTGTAGACAGCCGCCCAGCTTCGGTCTTGACGTTCGAAGATCACCCGGAAGCCCAAGGGTGGATTCCCCAGACACCGCAGCGGGATCCGCCAGGAAGCCTTCGCGCGAAGCACCGCCCGCATCGCGCAGGGGCGGGACTTCCAGGAATCCCGAACCCGCTGGAACAGGAACGCGTCCTGAACCAGGTAGTCCGCCCCGATCCCACCAACCCGAAATCCAGTCTCGGGATTGTTGTCGACATCTATGTAGATGAAAAGATGATCGCCACGCCGAAAATTGTTTTCAAACTGGAACAGGATATAACGCGGGTTGGCGGCAGGAGGGGTCGCCCGAGGGGGGCTCCCGGACTGCCCCGAACGAGCGCCGCTCCCCTGGGCCTTTGGGGTGGGGGTGGGAGAAGAGGCCCTAATCGTCTGCGCGAGAGACGACGAGGGGTTAGGCAACGGCCTCAGGAGGGCAGGAACCGCGGTGGGAGCAGGCGAAGACGCTGGTATCGGGGGATGGGCTCCCATGAGCAAGAGCGTCACGATCAGCATCGATATGGCCCACCGCACAGAAACCCGGCATCGCATCTTGGTCTCCTTTCACCTTAGATCTGGCGCCTTGTCCAACATTTTCAGGGTTTCGGGCATTTGGGGGATTCAGCAGCGGCGCGGAGAGCCAAGGGATGTCCCATGCCGCTGCTGGAAGATTTTTCGCCTCCCTCCCCACGGCCCTCTGGGCCGTAGGGAGGGGAAAGAAAGGGAAGCTATGGCCTTCCAGGCTGGCTTCGATTCCTCAAATCCCCAGTTTATAGCTGGACAGAACGCCATCGACACCAGACGGGAGGATGGCTAAGTCGCAGGACAATACCAGCCATCGCGTCCTTGCGAACGGGAGCCTCCTACAAGACCGCGTTGAGTTGTCGAGCTTCCGAGTGTCTCTGTTCTCTCCCTCACGGCCAGGACCGCAACACTAGGGGGAGGAACAGCCGCAGGAAGCGGAGCTGGGCGACCTGATACCGACCGTTCACGGGATGCAACGGACGGGAGTATGGGATGTTGAGGTCCGGGTCCACCGGGTCTGTGAACGCGTTGCCGTCGAAGCTGAAGCGGGCGCTGCCCCGGCGCACGCCGCCCACCTCAATGGTATACGGATTACAGTTCCGGTAGTTCCCGCTGTCATCCACGTAATGGTCCAGGATGACCGCCCACGTCCCAACGTCTTGAAGCTGGAAGGGGCCGTATCCAAGTCCGTTGTTGACGGGCCCCCAAGCCCCGCCATTATATCGCGTCAACACGTAGGGGGCCCCGCACGTGCCCGAGGAGGCAGTGAGGGTGATCACCAGGCCAGCGCTGATAGGCGTGCTCCCGTCCAGCACCTCCACTGCGCCCAGCCACTCCTGGACGATGCGAGCCCATCCGTTGGCAATGATAATATTCGCGAGATTCAGCTGATCCGGACCCCGGGAGGGATCGGCTTTGGTGTCTAAGCCGTGGATCCCGGCTCCGGCGTTGGAAGCGATGATGTTGTGCTCGATCCAGAAATCGCTAACGACGTCATCGGCGGCGGTCGCCGGATCTCGCTGAAGGCCGTAGTGCGGCTCGAGGCGGATGCCGTCGCCAGCGTTAAACCGCACCTGGTTGCCGCGGAACACACCTGCAGAGCCGACCAGGAGCGCGCCGCTCCCGCCGCTGCCCTGAATGGTGTTGGTGAGGATATAGGTGTCGGTGACCAGCACCGCATACACGCCATCATAGGTGCTGGAGATGATGAGATTGTTCTGGACCACAGTGCTGCGCGGACCTGCGGGTCGGCTATTCCCGGGGGAGACGCTGGGGAACGAGGTGTTCCCCGGTTCGTTGAAGAGGGCCACGCCCTGCCCGTTGCAAGCGATCGCCGGGCCGAGGACGCCGGATAGCGCGCAGCTGCTCACCGGGCCCCCGTGGTTATCGACGATCCGGTTGCCATCCGTCTCCGGTCCGATGATCTGGATTCCGCTATAGCGATGGCAGAAGATGCGGTTGCCGGGGCCGATGGTGTTGTTCCGGGCGCCACCTGCCACGATGACGCCGGAGTTGTCGTGCTGGGAGGGCTGGCCGCAGGCGTCGGAGAAGATGCGGTTATCGCGCACGATGTTCCCTTCCGTGCCGCTCCCGCTGATCAGCACGTTCTGATACTGGTTGTAGCCGATGGCGTTCCCGCGGACTTCGTTGTTCCGCGCGCCGTTGGCCATGCTGACGCCGGAGCCCATATTCAGGCGAGCAAGCGTCCCGTCCACGCCGATGGCATTGCTCACCACGATGTTGCCGCTGGCCCCCCAGAAATTGATCCCCGGCCCAGCATTGCTGATGATCGTGTTGCCGGCGATCACCAGGTCGGTGGTGATTGAAGAGGTATTGCCGGAAGCCGCAATGCCGCTATCCCCGTTGCCTTCGATGCGGTTGCCGCTGATGAGGATCCCACGGGCGTTGTAGACCTGAATCCCGACCCCGCCGTTGTGCCGAACGGTGCTTGTCATCACGACGCCAGCGGCATCGGCACCGCTAAACACGATTCCATTGGCCCCGTTCCCCTGGACCGCCACATCTGGCCCGATGCGTGCGGCGCCCAGCGTCAAGATCCCGCTCCTAGTGTTGGTGAGCACCTCCGACCTGGTCACCGTCACCGCGCCGCCCGAGGCCACCGCAATCCCGTTCCCCCCATTCCCGCGCACCACCGCCCCCGAACCAAGCACCGCACGCCCCATCACATACAGGCCATCCTGCGTGTTGCTCAACACCCAGCCCCCAGTCACCGTCACCGCGCCGCCTGAAGACACGCTTATCCCCATCCCATAGCTGTGGACAACCACAGCCGGTCCAACAATGGCTCTTCCGGTCGAATCCACATAAATCCCTGTGCCATCCCCATTCCCTTGCACAATCACTGGGGCTTGTGCTGTGCCTGCTACCGTCACCGATCCTGTATACACCCCGATCCCAGCGCCACCCGCAGACTGAATCACCACTCCCGGGCCGACTGTAACATAATCATTTACGCTGATAGATGGGATAAGTGGGCCCGCTGTGCTTATTACCAAGTTCTGGATCACAGACCCGGCCGATCCGGTCGCAAAGGTGAACGCTGGATACCCTGAAGCAGTAACCGTGATGCGCCCGTCACCATCGATGTCGAGCGGCCTGGCAACCCACAGACTGCCCGAAGTGAGAACGATCGTCCCTGTTACACTGAATCGGATCCGATCACCCGGCTGCGCCTGTCCAATCGCCTCCCGCATGGTGCAGCTACCAGGCTTATTGCAGTCTCCCACATCGTCGCCAAGGGTATCCACTATCCACGTCGTCCCACTGGCGCGGGCGCGAGGAGCCGACCACAAGATTAGCATCACTAAAACAAATCCCGCAGCAGCGGACGTGGCCAGAACCGAAAGAAGCCGATACAAGCGCCCGTTCATAGGACACCTTCCTGATGAATGATGAATAAGGACTGGATCCATTCGGTGGGAGAGGGGACGGCGGGCCTCTCCTCCCCCCCCCGAGGCCACACCGTCCGCTTACTTCTCGGCTAGATCCAGGTTATTCCAGAGGGTAGGATTGCCCCACTGAGCGATGGACTTGGGCGCTGTCGAGATCATCATCTCCTGCGCCGGCTTGTCCCCGTCGCAGTCCGAGAAGGACAGCGCCACCCCCAGCCGCTTCGCCTTCAGATCCAGTGCCTCCCCGAACACCGCCCACGGGATCTGGATCTCCCCACGATAGCCGCCCTTTATCGGCACAAAGGCGATCTGAATCTGCCTCAGCTTGCTCGGCGGCACCCCAGGCACGAACACCGTCGCCCGCGCCTGGACGTCCTTGAAGTTCCCCGGCATAAAGCCGAACTGGAAGTCGTCCCCGTCGTTCTTCGCTACGTCGAAGTCCTTCGGCAGGTTAGCGTCGACCCACAGTTCCACGTAGTCGTTCTCCCAGAAGTTCCCTTTGGCGAACGCCCGCAGCGCCTCGTCCCGCACCTCCACAGCCAGGTAGAGCGCCCGGTCGTCCCATCCCCAGCAGAAGGAGCCGCTCAGGTCTTCCGGCCCCCCCCATTTCGCCACCTCGCCGTAGCCGATCTGCTCCGGCTTATCCAGGGTGTAGCACGGGAAGCCCGGCCAGTCCGAGAGATCGCCGTCCAGCTTAGGGGGGGCAGACAGGCGCTGGGCCACTGTGTCCAGGCCGTTGGCGG
>NZ_JANWXB010000276.1 GCF_025055495.1 Thermoflexus sp.
CCGAAAGATTTTTTCCTCCCCCTCCCCACGGCCCAGAGGGCCGTGGGGAGGGGGAGGAAAGGGGGGAGGGGCCATGGCCTTCCGGACGGGCTTCGGTTCCTCAAATCCCCAGTTGATCACTGGACAAAGCAATAGGGAAAAGCAGCCTCCTTCCCCATCCTTAACGACGGCGATAGGCCTCGCGAACATTCGGGATCTGCTCAATGCGCGCCAGCGCTCGATGTAACTGGGCCGCCGAGCGGACTTCCAGAGTGGCCTGGAAGACCGCGAAGCCATTCCGCGTGTCTACCGTGATGCGGGCGATGTTGATCTGCTCGTCCTTCAACACGCCGCTGATCTCGTAGAGCAAACCCACGCGGTCGATGGCTACGATCTCGATTTCGACCGGGTATCCCTTCTCTCCGGCCGGGAACTGCACCTCGATCAGACGCTCTGGCGTGCGGATGTTCAGGATATTCGGGCAATTTCGACGGTGGATCGTGATTCCACGGTTGCGGGTGATGTATCCGATCACCTCATCCCCGGGCACCGGGTTACAACAGCGAGCCAGTTGCATCAGGAGCCCCTGAGGATTGTTCTCCACCAACACTGGCCGGGAAGCGTCATAGCGTTCGGTGGAGACAGGGAGCTCGGGCGCGGTCTTCTGTTCCTCCCGACGGCGCTCCTCCTCCATCCGGATCAGGCGAGGCGCCAGCTGCTCAGGGGAAACGTCCCCCCAGCCGATGGCCGCCAGCAGATCCTCGGGCTCCTTATATCCGAACTCCCCATACAGCCGACGGGTGGCTTCGTCAACCGAGAAGGGAACGCCCAGGCGCCGGATCTCCTGGGCCAGGATCTCCCGGCCGTGGAGGATGTTCTCCGCGCGGCCCTGTTGTTTGAACCATTGACGGATCTTCTGACGGGCGCGAGAGGTTTTCACATACCCCTTCGCTGGATCCAGCCAATCCCGACTGGGGCCGCCCTGCTTGGCCGGGATGATCTCCACTTGGTCCCCCATTTGAAGGACGTAGTTCAGGGGAACCCATTTGCCGTTCACCCGGGCACCGCGGCAACGATGCCCCAGCTCGGTGTGGATGTGATAAGCGAAATCGATGGGGGTGCTCCCCCGGGGCAGGTCGATCACATCCCCTTTCGGGGTGAATACGTAAATTCGATCCTCGAAGACGTCGGTCTTGAGGGACTCCACAAATTCCTTCGCCGAGGTCACCTCATTGCGCCACTCCATCAGGGAGCGCAGCCAGGCCACTTTCTTCTCATAGACCAGGTCCCGCTTCGAAACCTGCTCCTTGTAGATCCAATGAGCGGCGATGCCGTATTCGGCCTCCCAGTGCATCTCCCAGGTGCGGATCTGCACCTCTAAGGTTTTGCCGTCCTCCAGCATCACCGCCGTGTGCAGGCTCCGGTAGGAGTTATCTTTGGGATTGGCGATGTAGTCGTCGAACTCCTTCGGAATGGGGCGCCACATGGAGTGGATGATGCCCAGGACCTGGTAGCACTCCGGGATCGTGTTCACGATGATGCGGACGGCCCGCACATCGTAAACCTGGTCGAAGGAGACCCCCTTGCGGAGCATTTTGCGGTAGATGCTGTAGATGTGCTTGGCCCGGCCGGTGACCTCAGCCTGGATCCCTTCTTCGGCCAGGCGGGCCTTGATCCGCTCGACGATCTGCCGGATATGGCGTTCCCGTTCCGCCCGGCGTTCATCGATGGCCTGGGCGATCTCCCGATACTTCTCCGGCTCCAGGTAGCGAAAGGCCAGGTCTTCCAGTTCCCACTTCAGCTGCCAGATCCCCAGGCGGTTGGCCAGAGGGGCATAGATCTCCAGGGTCTCGCGGGCGATGCGCCGCTGTTTCTCAGAGGGAAGCGCTCCGAGGGTGCGCATGTTGTGGAGGCGATCCGCCAGCTTGATCAGCACCACCCGGGGATCTTCCACCATGGCGAAGAAGATCTTGCGGATGTTCTCGGCGCTCTGCTCGTCTCGAGCGGTGCGACGGGCCTCCCCATCCTCCGGCTGGGCGCGGAGACGATCGATATATTTCAACTTGGTGACCCCATCGACCAGACGGGCGATCTCTTCTCCGAACTCCCGCCGGATATCTTCCAGAGTCACCCCGGTATCTTCCACGACATCATGCAACAGGCCGGCGGCGATCACAGGAGGATCCATACGGAGCTCAGCCAGAATGCCCGCCACGGCCAGGCAATGATACAAATATGGTTCTCCGGAGGCGCGTGTCTGATGAGAATGGGCTCGCCCCGCAACCTGATAAGCCCGCTCGATCAGCTCTCGGTCCGAAGGGCTCAGGGGGTCCCGAATCTGTTCCAGGAGGAACTCCAGGGTCGTGGGATTCTGCATGCCCACCATGCCACCACCGCCTTTCCCCTTTGCTTAATTATAATGTAATCTCAGTGAATCCCGGATTTCTTCCTCAAGGCCTGTCCAGCATGAGCCGTTGTCAGGCCCCATCGGTGATTTGCCGAATTTCAGCCCCACTCCTGCAGTGAGCCGCGGTTGAGGATCCGAAGAAGGGCCTGAGGCCCGGCGCACATCCGGAGGAACGCCACGATCGGGCGGATCAGGGGGTATCCCGGGCTGCGCCGATGGCCTCGCCCCACCCCAGACGTATCGATCCCATAATGGCCATCGCCATCCCCCGGATGCTGGCCGGGATTCGGACCTGAGAGCAGCAGGAGAGGGGCTGTCCACGAACGGACACCGATATCCAAATTTCAATGGGGAAACCGTAGCCGTTTGAGGATTCGAGTCCGGTTCGGGGTCGATCTCGCTGCCTGAACCGCCGTGGGGTCCAAGCGTTTTCCACCTGGCACCAGGGCTATCCACCAGAGCCTGGCCGGAGAGGAGAGACCGCGCCCTTTCCAGCTATGGGGCCGGTCGCTCTCTGGCCTGCAAGAAGGCTGGACATCAGCCGTGGAGGTCTATCGGGACGTGCCTGCGGTCTTCATCTCCGGCGCCCTCCAGGTTGAAGCACGTGCCTGCCGGGTTGCCGGAGGCTTCCTCACTGGCCCCTGAACCTTATGGATGGAGAGGAGGAGAGGCCGGGCAGGCGGTCGGTGACCCGCGATGCCGATCTCATCGGCGACGCTGGGTGATCAGGGAAAGCAACACAAAAGTCAGAGAGGCCCCGAAAAGCAGAGAGGAAATCGCGTTCAGCTCCGGCGTGATTCCGAGCCGGACTTTGGAATACAGCAATACGGGGAGCGTGGTGGATCCCGGGCCTGTGACGAAGAAAGTGATCACAAAATCATCAATGGAAATGGTGAAGGCGATTAAAGCGCCTCCCAGGATCCCCGGCATCAGCAATGGCAACGTGATCCGCCGGAAGGTCTCCCACTCGTTCGCTCCCAGATCCTGGGCGGCTTCCTCCAGGGTGCGGTCGTAAGTCGCCAGCCGGGCGCGGACGATGACGTAGACGAAAGGCATACAGAAAGCCACATGGGCGATCAGGATCGTCCATATGCTCAGGGGCGTCTGCGTCAGGACAAAGAACAGCAGGAGGCCTACACCCATCACGATCTCGGGGATGATGATGGGGAGATACAGCAGGCCTTCCAGGACTGTCTTTCCGATGAACCGATAGCGATCCAGCCCGATGGCCAGCATCGTCCCCAGGAGGGTGGAGATCGCAGTGGCCAGGAAGGCGATCAGCAGACTCCGTTGCGCAGCGGCCAGGACCAGCGTGTCCCGCAAAACCCGTTCATACCACGCGGTGGAGAAACCCTTCCACACCGTCGCGATGGGAGAAGCATTAAAGGAGAACATGATCAGAACGAAGATCGGAACATACAGAAACAAGAATGCCAGCCCGATCATCCCGGCACGCCACTCCGCAGCAAAGCGGAAGGCGGGAACCGGCCAGGGCTCCACCCGCAGGAAACGACGGAGCCCGTGCTCTCGATTGATGTCCAGCAGAACCAGTCCGAGGAAAATCAGAGTCAGGGAGCCCCAGGTCAGGAGATGCCGCAGGATCCTTCCCAGTCGTCCCGGACGACGCCAGAGCCAGCCGGCGAGGAGCAGCGCCCCATAACAGGCCAGCAGACCGCTGACGAGCCGCGGCCAGCCTGGCCCCTCCGGTCCTGTCCATCGACGGGCGATCTCCAGCAGATCTCCCAGGACGCCCAGGCCCGTCAGCCAGGGGATGGCATTCCCCAGGGCGCTTCCCAGATGCAACGCGATCAGGCCGCCGATCGTCCACTCCAGTCCTTCCACCCCATACAGCGCCAGGCTCGGCAAGGGACGGAGGGCGGCCCGTTCCGGTTGAGTGACGACCGGGATGCTCATAACACGCGCTCCCTTCCACCGACGCGGAGATAGACCATAGTGGCGGCCAGCACCATCGCCATCAGGATCAGCGAGAGAGCGGAGCCGAAGGGCCAGTGGCGAACTGTGAGGAACTGATACTGGATCACGTTGCCGATCATCATCGTCTTCGCCCCGCCGAGCAAATCGGGGGTGATGAACGCGCCCACCGAGGGGATGAACACCAGCGTCGATCCGGCGAGGACGCCGGGGAGGGTGAGCGGCCAGATCACCCGCCGGAAGGCATGCCATTCATTCGCGCCCAGATCATAGGCCGCTTCCACCAATGAGAAATCAAGGCGCTCCAGGGTGGCATAAAGCGGAAGGATCATGAAGGGCAGCTCGCCATACACCAGCCCCAGAATGACCGCGTTTTGAGTGAAGAGCAGCGACAGGGGCTCCTGGATGAGACCCGCAGCCATCAGAAAGCCGTTGATGGGGCCATCCGAGCGCAGCACGAACATCAACGCAAGGGTGCGAACCAGAAAGTTGGTCCAGAAGGGGATCATGATGAGAATGAGGAGCGCGTTGCGCCACCGCGCTGGGGCGCGCGCCATCGCGTAGGCGACGGGGTAGCCGATGAGGAGACACAAGACCGTGGTCACTAGCGCGATCCAGAGGGATAGCAATATGATCTGCACATACAGAGGATCCAGAGCGCGCTGGTAGTTCTCCAGGACGAACAACCAGCGGATTCCTCCATAAGGCCCCCGCTTCAGGAAGCTGATCACCGCAATGATGCCTACCGCGAAGGCGAAAAAGATCAGCAGATAAAATGTGCCCGGGAGGATCAAAAGCAGCGGGAGTCGGGCCCGGGGGATCGCCGCGATCCCCAGCGCCATCGCCAGGAAACAGAGGCCCAGGCCTGGGACCAGGCCCAGGGCGAACATCATCCCCAGTCCCAGGACCAGCCCGAGGGCCGCCCGAACCAGGACCAGGGTGGGAATGAGCGGAAGTCCGAGGATCCAGGTGGCGGCGAGGGCGGCGTCCAGGAGCCCCATCCCCCCCATGACGATCCGCCAGGGCATCTCGGCCGTCCTCCCCGCTATAAAGAAAGCCAGAAGGCCGCTGATCACCAGGAGCCCAAATACCTCCAGGGACCGCCCTTTTCGGGTCTGGATATCCACTCCGAACATAGGCCCCTCCTATTCCACGAGAACGCGTGCGCTTTCCGGCGGCCATGATGCCCAGATCGCAGCGCCCGGCTGATAACGATGAATCGAAGCGCTGCCATCCCGGTTTTGCATGCGCACCCGCAATCCAAGCCGCTCACCCACCCGAATCCGAAAGAGGGTGTCTGTTCCGATGTAAATCACCTCCTCGATCACGCCCGCATAGCGATTCGGGGTATCCCCTGGTTCCTCTGCGCACAGGTGGATCCGCTCCGGCCGGATGGCCACGGTGACCGTTTGACCTCGATGGATCCCCTCGGATGGGGCGGCGAAGACAGGGAAGCCTTCGATCTCCACCCGGGCCATCCCCTCCTCCAGATCCACCACTCGCCCCTCCAAGAAGTTCGTCTCGCCGATGAAATCCGCCACGAAGCGGGTGGCGGGGTGCTCATAGATCTCCACCGGGGTTCCGACCTGAAGGACGCGGCCCTGGTTCATCACCGCAATGCGGTCTGACATCGTCATCGCTTCTTCCTGATCATGGGTGACATAGATAAAGGTGATGCCGACCTGATGCTGAAGCGTCTTTAATTCCAGTTGCATCTCCTTGCGGAGCTTCAGGTCCAGAGCGCCCAGGGGCTCATCCAGCAGCAGCACCGCTGGGCGGTTGACCAGGGCGCGGGCTAGCGCTACCCGCTGCTGCTGACCTCCGGAAAGCTGACGAGGATAGCGGTTCTCCAATCCGGATAGCCGGACCAACCGCAGGGCTTCTTCCACCCGTCGACGGATTTCATCCCGGGGGAGGCGCTTCATCTCGAGGCCGAAGGCCACGTTCTCGAAGACCGTCATATGGGGGAAAAGGGCATAATGCTGGAACACCGTGTTCACCGGGCGATGGAAGGGGGGCACATCGTTCATCCGCTCGCCCTTAATGTAGATCTCTCCCTCCGTGGGGCGTTCGAAGCCGGCGATCATTCGCAGGGTCGTGGTCTTTCCACAGCCGGAGGGGCCCAGCAGGGAGAAAAACTCTCCATCCCGGATCTGAAGGCTGACCTGATGAACCGCCTCAACCTCACCGAAATGTTTGCTAACCTTCCTTAACTCTACAGCGAACACCATTTCCTGCTCCTCCTTTGCGATGAGGGAAGGTTCGGTGGAGCGACGGAGACCGAAGAACCCGCCGCCCCATCAAAGCTTTCATCCCCCTCTCCCCCGCTTTCGCTAGTGCTTTGTCCAGTTATAAACCGGGGATTTGAGGAACCGAAGCGAGTCCCGAAGGCGATGGCCCCTCCCCCCTTTCTCCCCCCTCCCCACGGCCCAGAGGGCCGCGGGGAGGGGGGAG
>NZ_JANWXB010000327.1 GCF_025055495.1 Thermoflexus sp.
TTGTGGGGGGGGGCGCGGCCAATTTTGGGGTTTTTTTTTTTGTTTTTTTTCGCGGGTTGCGGGCCTGGGGGGGGGGCCAAAAAAATTTTTTTGGGGGGGGGGGGCGCGCCCGGGGGCGCCCCCCCAGCCCCAAAATCCCCCGGGAGAGCTTGGAAGTTGCATATAGCGTATTCGATTTCCCACCATGTTCAAACTCGTGATAGGGGTGACGGGTTTTCTTACCTCCCTCCCCACCTTGCTTCACCGCATGAAGCCCCCCTCTATGCCCCTTTGACCCGCGAGGATGGGAGAGGAAATCGGATTCTCCCTCCCTGCGCCGCCTCCTTGCCCCGACCGGCGCCTCGGTTCTGCCTAATCGACGAGCGATGAGGGCTTCGGTCCGGGCTCTCCGCCTCCCCCACAGCCCGAGGGGCTGGGGGAGGGGAGGGGCGAGGCATGCCTCGTCCCCCGGGGCTTGCCTTCCGATAGGCTGCTTCCTATAATCAAACCGCTTGCCCAGATCCATTTTCAGGATGAGAAGCCGATGCGGAACCGGAATCTCTGGCTGGCCATCATTGGCCTTCTGGCGGTTTTCGCTCTCTGGGTTGATTTCTCGGAAACCCAGATCGCCATCGATTTCCTGGGCATTCGTCGGGAGATCCGGACGGTGCTCGGGTTGGATCTCCAGGGGGGGATTCAGATCCTGCTGGAAGCGGATGTCCCGCCGAACCAACCGGTGGATCGTGGAAACCTGGAGGATACCCGGCGCATCATCGAGAACCGGGTCAACGCCCTGGGGGTGAGTGAGCCGGTGGTGCAGATCGCGGGGACCCGGCGGATCGTGGTGGAGCTCCCCGGGATCACGAATCTGGAGCAGGCGGTGAACACCATCAAGCAGACCGGCTTGCTGGAGTTCGTGGATGCTGGAGCCGCGCCCATCCCGGAGGGCGCCACCGTTCGCACCAGTCTGGACGTCTCTCCGACGGAGACGGTTCCTCTGACCGGGACGCCGACGCTGACGCCTGCCCCGGCGCTGACCGAAACCGCGCCGATCACAGGGACCGGCCCGGTCAGCCCGACGGAGCGGGTGTATCGGACCGTTATGACGGGCCGGAATCTGCGCAGCGCCCGGCCGGAGCTGGATGAATTCCGTCAGCCGCAAGTGGCCTTCACCTTGGATGCGGAGGGCACGCGGCTCTTCGCGGAATATACCTCCCAGAATGTGGGGCGCTATCTCTGCATTGTGCTGGACAAAAAGGTGATCTCCTGTCCGGTGATCCAGGAGCCGATCACGCAGGGCCAAGGGGTGATCCGCATGGGCTCTGGAAGCACGCTGGCGGACGCTGAGGCCCTGGCGGTGACCCTGCGCTATGGCGCCCTGCCGGTGCCGTTGAAGATCGTAGACACCCGGAACATCGGGCCGACGCTGGGCCGGGAGTCGATCCAGCGTAGCCTGATCGCCGGGATCGTGGGCTTCGCCACGGTCGCCCTGTTTATGGTCCTTTACTACCGCGTGCCCGGCGTCCTGGCCGTGCTTGCCCTGAGCCTCTATGCCGCCTTGGTGTTCGCGGTCTTCAAGCTGCTTCCGGTCACCCTGACCCTGCCGGGGATCGCTGGGTTCGTGCTTTCCATTGGGATGGCGGTGGATGCAAACATCCTGATCTTCGAACGGCTGAAAGAGGAGCTCCGCGCCGGCCGCAACCTCGCCTTGGCCATCGATTATGGCTTTGAGCGCGCCTGGCCTTCGATCCGGGATTCCAACATCTCTACCCTGATCACCTGCGTGATCCTGTATGTCTTCGGCCTGAACTTCGGGGCGAGCATGGTGCGGGGGTTTGCCCTGACGCTGGCCATCGGAGTGGCGGCCAGCCTGTTCACCGGCATCTGGGTCACACGGGCCTTCCTGCACGTGTTGCTGGATCGATTCAGCGCCCAAGCCCCCGGGCGCTGGTTTGGGATATAAAAACTGAGCCAGACGCCGAAGGTGCCCGGCGCAGCCTCAAAGCCCTTTCGGCATCCCGGGTGATGCATCCGTCCAGCCTGGTGCTTTGTCCATATGTGGGGGGGGTCGGGGGGGGGGGGGGGGCCCAGGGCCCCCCCCCCCCCCCCCCCCGCGCCGCCCCCCCCCGCGGGGCGGGCCGCGGCCGCCCCCGCCCCCCCCCCCCCCCCCCCCCCCCCCCACCGCCGCCGGGGGCGACGCCATGGCCTTCCGGACGGGCTTCGATTCCTTAGATTCCCAGTGGATAACTGGACAAAGCACGAGGGGAACGCTTCTCTTTAGATCCGATGGAGGCAGAGGATGATCGATATCATCGGCAAGCGTTACTGGTATTTTGCGCTCTCTCTTCTCGTCATCGTGCCGGGCCTGATTTCCCTGGTCCTTTACGGACTTCCCCTGGCCATCGATTACACGGGCGGCTCGCTGATGGAGATCCGGCTTCCCCCTGGCCATGCCGTCTCCAGCGAGGAGGTCATCGGGATCGTCGGACGGGTCACCGGGTTCAATGTTGCGGATATCCGGGTCCAGCCGTCCCTCCAGGGCACCCTGATCATTCGCACCCGGGAGATGGATGCGCCCACCAAGACCCGGCTGGAGGAGGCTTTGCGCTCTCGCTATGGGGAGATCCTCCTGGAGCGTTTCGAATCGGTTGGACCCACAGTGGGCGCTGAAGTGACGCGAGGGGCTCTGGTGGCGGTGGCCATGGCTTCCCTGGCGATCATGCTTTACCTTACCTTCGCCTTCCGGCATGTCCCGCATGCCTTTCGCTATGGCGTCGCCGCTGTGCTGGCCCTTTTGCACGATGTGGCGGTGGTTGTGGGGACCGCTTCGATCTTCGGGAAGGTCCTGGGCTGGGAGGTGGATGCCCTCTTCCTCACCGCTGTGCTGACCGTGATCGGTTTCTCGGTTCACGACTCCATCGTGGTGTTCGATCGGATTCGCGAAAATCTCATCCGCTACCGCGGCGAGCCTTACGAGCGGATCGTGAACCACAGCATCCTGCAGACCCTGGACCGATCGATCAACACCCAGCTCACGCTGATCTTCACGCTGGTTGCCCTGCTCCTCTTCGGGGGGACGACGATCCGCCAGTTCGTTGCGACCCTGCTGATCGGGATGATCAGCGGAACCTATTCCTCCATTTTCAACGCGGCGCCCATCCTGGTGGTCTGGGAGAAGCGGGAGTGGCGAACCTGGTTCCGCCGGCCGGCGGAGCAACCCGTTCCCTAAGAGGAGTTCTGAAGATTCATTCGGGGTCCGCCCCCTGAGGCGCAGAGGACGGATGGCCAACCACGGTTTGGGGTGGCGGAGCGGGCGGTTTCAACGCGCCCCGCCACCCCGTTTTATAGACCGAGCTGGCTCTACTGCGTTGTCTATTTTTCATTTGGGGGTTTTTGGAGGGAGGGGGTATTGCCTTCTGGACCGGCTTCGGTCCTCAAATCCCCAGCTGATAAGCGGTCCGATGAGGAAAAGCCTCTGCGGCGGCCTAGAGCCGTCGCAGACATTTATCGGCCTTCCTCTAGAAAGCAGCGCAATCCCTCCACGATCCCTTCCACCACCCGTTCTCGCCCCCGGGTGAGCAGATCCCGATCCAGGTAGAGGAAACCGATCTCGATGATCGCCGCTGGGGTTTCCGCTGCGATCTCCCGGAACGCATGGTAGTCCGTCATGTCGTAGGTGATGCTGTCCTTGTGGAAGCGTAATCCGGTGCTTCGACCATAAGCGGAGATCAGACAGGCCACCAGGCGATCGCTTCGCTCCGGCACCGCATCGGCCTGGGCCCGCGCGACTTTAAAGCCCGTCGCCAGCTCGTTGATGTATTCGCAGGAGTCGGCGTGGATCGAGAGCAAAGCGGCTGCGCGGTATCCGTGAAGCCGCTCATCGAACTCCTCCAGAACGTCCACGGTGTATCCCAGTGCCTCCAGACGGCGGGCTACCTCGCGGGCGATCGCGGTGTTCACCTCCACTTCGGTGAGCCCATCGGCGCAAACCGCTCCGCTATCATGCCCCAGATGCCCGGCGACCAGGCCCACGCGAGGGGACCGGGAGGGAGAGGGCGGCTGAGGCGCGATATAAGCCTCATGCTCGGATGGGGTCTCAGCCGGCTTTCGGTAAAGCCACAGACTGCCGAGGAGCCCTATGAGCAGCAGCGCAAGAAACAGCAGAGGGAAGAGAACCCGGGGGAACAACTTTCGGAGTCCCAGGATCTCGTCTTCGGCGCGAGGATAAGCCATCGGTGGCCGGCTTCGTTTTCGAGGCCCCTTTGCGGGGCGCAACACCGTGCTCATCGCTTGATCGGTATGCGATTGGGGTTCAGGCTGGAGTTCAAAGGCCTTCTTTCCCGGAACATTGAACTTCGGGCAAACGGGCTGTGCCCCAGGCCCCCAGAGCCTTTTGCGCTTAGAGAGCCAGCTCCTCCTCCCCTTCCCGCAGCCCTTCGGGCCGCGGGAAGGGAGAACAGAAAACAGCTCCCCCGGAATGGGGATCCAAGGGGTTCCATCAGGATCCCCGTGGACGTGGGATGGAGAAGCTGAATGAGGAGCCGCGCCCGGGGGTGCTCTCGACCCAGATCCGCCCGCCGTGGGCTTCGACGATCGCCCGGGCCAGATACAACCCCAATCCCGTCCCGGGGGTCTGCCGCGCCCGGGCCGCGCTGGCCCGATAGAACCGCTCGAAGATCCGCTCCTGCTCCTCCGGTAGGATCCCGATCCCCTCATCGGTAACGGTGACGATCACTTCCCGTGGGGTCACCCGGCCGGAGATCCGGATGGTTCCTCCCTGGGGGGAATACTTAATGGCGTTGCTCACCAAATTCGCCAGCACCTGTTCCAGCCGACGGGGGTCGCCCTGAATCAGCGGGAAGTCTGGGGGGAAATCCACCACAATGAAATGACGGTCGGTCTGAGGGCGGAAGCGATCCGCCACCCGCTCCGCCAGCTCGTCCAGCGCCACTTCTACGAATTGCAACTCGAGGGCCCCAGCCTGCAGCCGCGAGGCGTCCAGGAGATTATCGATGAGCTGGGTCAACCGATCCGCTTCCTCTTCGATAATGGTGGCGATCTGTCGCACCATTGCCGTATCCCATGTCGTATCCTCGCGACGCAGGGTTCCAGCATATCCCTTGATGATCGAGACAGGGGTCTTGAGCTCGTGGGAGATGATGGAGATGAACGTGGATTTCAGCTCCTCGGCCTCCCGGATGCGGGTCATATCCCGGACCACGCCGATGATGTTCACCAGACGCCCGGTGCGGTCCAGCAGCGGGGAGTAGGTGATCCCTACCGCCACCCGTCCCCCGTCGCGACGGACCAGGTCGCCCTCCACGTAGATGGGCCGGTCGGTCGCCAGGGGCCATCCACCGGCCTCCGCCTCAGCCAGCGTCATGCCGGAGCGTCGGGGGTTGAGGATCACGATCTCATCGTGGGGCCGCCCGATGGCCTCAAGGGGAGACCATCCGGTCAGCCGGGCCATCGCCCGGTTGAAGACCTGGATGCGATGAGCGGGGTCGAGGATGATCACGCCGTCGGCGGTGGCCTCAATGATCGCCTCCAGCCGCCGCTTCTCCGTCACCAGCTGTTGGTAGAGCTTGGCGTTGTGAACCGCGATGGCTGCCTGATCCGCGAAGGCGCGCAGGATCAGTCGATCATCGTAGGTGAAAGCGGTCCCGAAGGTGCGGAACACCACCAGAAGGCCCAGGAGCTCCTCCCCCACCATCAGCGGGAGGGCTACCGCCTGCTGGGCTTCCAACCGAAGCCAGCGGGCGATCTGAGTGAGCACCCGCTCCACCTCTGCCCGTCCCCAGGACTCCGGATGCGCGGGGAGCTTCGCCAGCAGGACATCCAGCTCGCCCCATTGCGTGTCCGGCAGGCCATACGCCGCGCGGATGGTGAAGGCGTCCTCTTCCCGTAAAGCAATCAACGCGACCTGTCCGGCCAGCATCTCCGCCGCGGCCTCGACCACCAGCCGGAGCACCGCATCGAGATCCAGTTGCGCGGTGATGGCCCGCGTGATCTCCAGGAGATAATCCCGCTGTCGAACCCGGAAATCCGTTAGCATCCTGCGCGCTCCGCTCGTTTGTGCCTTTGGCCCAGTCTGGGGGTTTTGGCCATAGAGGGGATCGTCCCACGGCTGAGCGAGCGCTCGATCCTTCCCTCATTATATGCGGAAATCGGAGGCGCCATATGCGACTTCCGGGCTCTCCCGCGGGTTTTTGGGCTGGGCGCTACCGAAGACGGCGCCCCAGCTCAAAAATATTCTTCCTTATTGGCGAAGCCTCGGCTTCGCCGACTGGGTTAGATTTTTGAAAAAGCGCGGGGCTTTTCTGCAGTTTTGACGGGGATTTTGGACTCGGATAGAATAAGAGCCTGATGGTTGATCGATCCCCTCTGCAGGAGGTGCATCCTTGCCGAACACGCGATCTGCCCTGAAAGAGCTGCGCAAAGCGGAGCGACGACGACAGCGGAACCGCGCGATCCGAACCCGGGTCCGCACTTTTGTGAAATATGCCCGACAGGCCATCGCCCAGGCGGATCTGGAGGCAGCGCGGAAAGCGATCCAGGAAGCTTATCGAGAGCTGGATCGTGCGGCTCGCAAGGGGGTGATCCATCGAAACACAGCGGCCCGTCTCAAGGCCCGTCTGATGCAACAGTTCAACCGCACCTTTGGTCCAGTCCAGGTAGCGGCATCGGCCTGAAGCACCCGCCCTCGCCCCGTTTGGGGGTTTCCCTCCGAGAGGATTGGGCTCACGCCCAGAACCCGTGCCGCTGGCTAAACCCGATGGTGGGCAGGGGTTTGGGGTGGTGGAGCCGACGGCTTCGCCGCCCACCCCACCACCCCGAAAGGATCCGGATCCCCTCTTCGCAACCCTTTAGGCTGTGGGGAGAGGAAGATTTGTTCCAAAAATAGACCTCATCATGCGAGAGTAAGCCTGCCTTTGCTCACTCCCGCCTGCTTCCTCCGCATTGGGAATCAACTCGCCATCCGGGGATTCTGTCAGGCTTCCCCAACGGCGGCCCGTCCTTGATCGGTGATGCCATAGACCGGGTTGGCCAAGCTCTGGCGTACCAGCCCCCGGGTGCAGAGCTCCTCCAGAATCCGAATGACGTCCCGGGGGTTCATCGCCAGATCTCGGGCGATGGTGTATGGGCTATGATATCCCCGGTGGTCCCGCAGGTAGATGAGGATCTTTCGCTCTGCCTCGCTGAACGTCGTCACCGCCATCGTTCACCTCTGAACACCAGAGAGACAGAACCTTAGGATCGGATCGCGCGGCGACGTAGTGTTCTTCTTGTTTCGAATTCTCCTGGCGAAGAGCTCCTGGGCGGTTACCCCTCCTAAGTGGCGATGAAGATGTGGCTCTGAGAGGGGAGAAATCGATTTTTTCTGAGGGTGCAGGTCGTCGAAGGCGACCCACACCCTGCAGGAAAGAACGATCGCTACTGGCTGGAATCGCCACCAGCCTTTGCAATTCCTGCTATATAAATATTTTACCCCGATATCTTGGGAGCTTCAGCGGAAGGGAAGTCCGAACAACGGAGTGGCGGGGCGGGGGGGGGGGGGGCCCCCCCCCCCCCCCCCCCCCCGGGGCCGAACCGCCGAAAACCCGGGGGGGGGGGGGGGGGGAATTGTGGGGGGGGGGGGTTTTTGGGGGGAG
>NZ_JANWXB010000351.1 GCF_025055495.1 Thermoflexus sp.
CAGCGCCCCCGCCCACCCCCCGGGGAGAATGCAGAAGTCGTACATGGGAATAAAGCTCTAAGCGAGGGGAGAGGACGAATCGCGCGCTCTCGGAGGTTCCGTGGCCGAGAGGACCACCTCCTCCCGCCACAGCTGCCGCAGCCGGCTCAACCCCTCCTTCAACCACTGCTCCCCCTCCCCCCGGCGTAACCCCAGCCGGCGTTCGATCGAGGCCAGCGATTGCCTTCGCCGGCCCTCCAAACCGTAGAACTGCACAATCACCTCAAAAGCCCGGGGGGATTCCTCCCTCAACCGGCCCAGCAGGGCGGAGAGGGTATAATGCAGTTCCACCCCGTGCAGCGGATCCTCCTCCCCCTCCAGACCCTCGACCTCCTCCTCTGAAAGCGGATGCTCATACTGGCTGGGAAGCTGACGTTGGATCTCGCGCCGCAGGAAGAAGGCGAGGTGGAGATACAGATAGGTGGTGAACCGCGCCCGTTCGGGATCCCAGCGGCCCACCGCCTCACAGGCCATCCGAAAGCCTTCCTGGACCAGATCCTCGAACTCCAGCCAGGGGGGCAGATCCAGGGTGCGGACGATGCGGGCGGCGGCCTGTTCGATCAGCTGATGGATCCGGTGGAAATCCACGAAGGCAGCGTGCATCTTGGTGTGGGTCATCGCAGCCAGCTCTCCCGAGAGGGATGCAGGGGACCGCATAGGGGGCGGAGCCGGCGGCCCGCCCGGCGGCGCCCGGCGCTATGCGGTCGGTTCAATGAGATGATAAGCAAATTCTGACCTGGGTCGGTGCCTCGGGAGAGGGAAAATGGGAAAAATGGGAAAGGCGGGCCCGCCGGGCTGCGCCTCACTCTTCCCCTTTCGTCCCATTTCTCTCAGCCGGCAAGCCTCCAAACCGATATCCGCACGCTGTGGTCAACTTTCTAAGGTGGAGGCAAGGAAGGGGTCTTCTTCGGCGGCGCCTCAGCTCCCCAACCCTCGGGAGAGGTCACCCATGGCACACCCGGTTTTGAAAAGCCATTTGGCAACCGAGTGTCTGCGAGGGGCGCTGGTCCAGGCTCGTCCACCGGGCGAGATGATCCCTTTTCCTGGCGAAGGGTTTGGAATTCGAAGAAGAGAGAAGGAGCTTTCCCATCCCGGCCGAGGAAGCCCAACCGGAAGTTGTCCGATCCGTTTTCCCGAGTCCGGCGCGATTCTCCGAGGCCCGCCCGGCGAGAGCCAGATAGGGAAGCGATGATCGAACACGTCCTTCAGGCTGTCTATCATCTTTATGGAACCTGCTGCTCTGGAGGGCTGCGAATGGGTCGGATCTATCAGGTGGATTACGAACGCGCCTTCGCGCTCTGCGCGGAGATGGAACGGATCATCAGCGAGATGGAGGGACAGGCAGCGGCGCTACAGGGGATGCTCGAGCCGATGGGCTCCGGCTGGATCCCGCATGGGGCCGCCGTGCAAGCCTATGGGGGGGCATTGGCCCAGCGCGCCCGCATCCATCTGAGCGAGAACCGCGCGGCGGTCGCCGCCCTTCGTCAGTCGCTGCATTCCCTCAAGGCGCTGGAGGAGGAACAGGCCCGGCGGATGCGTTCCGCCCGCGCCCGCTGAACCCTTAAACGGAGGCGAGGGATGTCGATCAGTCGCTTTGACTACGACGCGATGCAAGCGATTGCTCGAAGGATCCAGCAGCACAGCGCCGATCTGGAGGCCTATCTGGGGCAGATCCAGGCGATGGCCCGGGGTCTCGAGGAGCGCTGTCGCTCCCCCCTCGCAGAGGCGCTACAGGCGCGAAGCGCGGAGTGGGTTCAGATCGGCCAAGAGCTGGCCCAAAGCCTCCGGGCGCTGGGGGTGGATCTGGCCCGCATCGTCGAGGCCCAGCGCATCGCCGAGGAGCAGGAAGGGGCGCGCTTCGCCCGGCTTCCTCAGTGAGGCGGGGCCTTTCCCCGGTCGGCCGGGCCTTCCGGGCGGAGGCCTCGTGTTGGGACCGATCGGGTGGGATGCTTCGTCAGGGAGCAACGGAGGGACGCCGCCCTGGAGGTCTTTCCTCGCGTCTGGACGTCTTGCCTCTCATTTTCCGATTTCGGAGGATGCCATGAGCTACGATCCGCGCGGGACAGCCGGATGGCTGATCCATGACCCGGAGGCGATCCAGGCTTACCGGCGCGCCTTAACGGACGAGCGGCCTGAGCAGATCCTGGCCAGCCTGTCGGCGGCCGTCCAGAGCGAGCTCCCAGCCATCTGGTCCGGGGAGGCCGCCCAGGGTTATCTCGAGGCGGCCGCTCGGCGCCTGGAGCAGTTCCGGCGCTGGCTGGAGGCGCGGCGGCATTTGGAGGAGCGGCTCGCGGCAGGCGAGGCGCGGATCACCGAGGCGATCGCTGAAGTGGGGCGGATGCTTCAGGGGTTGCCGGAGCTGTAAGGCGTTCGGGAAGGTATGAGATAAGCGGGCGGACCCCGATGGCGGGGTTCAATCGGAGGTTGTCCGAGCGCGGGCGTGGATGTTGGGGCAGTGGGTGGAGGGATGGATAGGGCCGGAGTGGCGAGCCGGGGATCCATCCGTGGCTCGCCGCAGGGACGCGGACGGTTCCAGGCGAGCGCTTCGGGATCCGGGGAGCGCAGGCGGTGGATCGCGCCCGCCGGTTTATGTCCTGAAGGAAGGGATCGCCCGACCGGGGCAGGGGTTCCTGAAAGCTGCCCGGGGGCTGGGGTGCCGCCCCAGCCCGAAAAAGGGCTTTATCCGTTCTCTTTGAGAAGGCCTCTCCATCGGATTCACTGCCTCAGTGGCACACAGGGTTTGTGAATGGAGTGGAATGGCCGTTGACGACGGCCTTGCCCGCCCTCAAAGCCCCGGGGAAGGAATCGGGGGGATCGACTCGAAGTCCGGTTTAAAAGGGCTCTTGAAGTTTGGAGGAGCGATGTTTCCAGAGCCTCGTGCGGAAGCGCTGGAACCCTCTGCCCACAGGACGGACCCGCTCTCCCCGCATGTGGTGGAGGAGATGCGGGCCCGCCTGGCGCAGCGGACGGAGGGGAGACCCCCCCGGCCCTCCGACGCTCTGCAGGCCGCCCGGGAGATCCTGGGCCCCTCGGCGGCCCCCGGTGCGCTGGCCCGGGCCGCCCTGGAGCTGCTGGACTGGGGAGAGCTCTTCGAGCTGCTGGCCGATCCGGCCGTGGAGGACATCGCCATCAATCACCGCCGCTATGTCTACGCCTTCCGCCGCGGGCGATGGGAGCGGGAGAAGGAGATCCGCGACCCCCACCGGTTGTGGGGTGGGATCCGCCGGGTCTGTGAGGCCGCCGGCATCCGCACGCCGAACGACATCAAGCCCGCCGCGGAAGGCTCCTTCTCCTTCGACCTCCCCGAGCCCATCGGTTTTCTCACTGTTCGAGTCTCCTGGAGCGAGCCGCCTCTGGTCCCCTCCAGTTCCCTCACCCTGCGCCTGGCCCGTCCCGGCCAGGCCCCGGATCTCTCCCAGCTGGTGGCCTCGGGGGTGCTCACCCCGGAGGCCCGGGATTATCTGACCGGGGTGATCTCCCGCCGGGGGACGCTGATCATCGCCGGGCCCACCGGCTGCGGCAAGACCACCCTGGCCCGGGCGCTCCTGCGGGAGGCCGCTCGCCAGTTCCGGCTGGTGATCATCGAGGACTCCTACGAGCTGATGGTCTTCTGGGACGGCCGCCCGGAGAGCGACCCCGGCAACGTCGTCCACAAGCTCACCCGCCCGAAGCTCCCCGGGGAGGACATCGTGCCGTTTTCCGCCTTCGACCTCATCGTGATGGCCCTGCGGGAGCGGCCCGACGGGATCGTGGTGGGGGAGGCCCGGGGGCCGGAGGCCTTCGAGATCCTGCGGGCGGCCAACACCGGCCACGGCCCCCAGGTGACCACCCTCCACACGGACAGCGTCGAGCGGGTGTGGTCCCGGTATCTCCAGATGGCCCAGAGCCACCCCGAGGCCCGGGATCTGCCGCCCCGGACGCTGGCGGTGATGTTCGCGGAGGCGGTGACGGCGGTGGCGGTGCTGGCCTACCGGGAGGAGGGCGGCGGGATGCGGCGGTTCGTGGAGGCCATCGCCGAGGTGATGCCCGAGGTGGAGGGGGACAGCGACCGGCCGGTGCTGCGGACGATTTTCGCCAGAGAGAACGGACAGCTGGTCCCCGCCTCCCGGCCCATCCGGCCGGGCTTCTCGGCGGAGGAGATGGGGCTGGGGCGCCTGCCCTGGAGGGGCGGCGCCCACGTGTGGTAGCGCCGAACCGTCTACGCGGGGCCCGTTCTGGGCCCCGCGCGGCGTTCGTGGAGGATTTTATCGGCCTGTGAGAGCAGATGGATAAAAACCGCCCCCGGGAGGGGGAGGAGGAGCCGATGATCGCCATGGCCCTGCTGCTGGGTGCGGTGGTGTTTGCGGCGGATCTGCCGCCCGCGGTGAAGCTGGGGGCCGTGGCGGCCTTCGCCCTCCTCGCCCTCCGGCTGCGGGGATGATAGGGTCCAAATCGAAAAAGCCAGCGGAGGTCTGGAATGGGAGATGCGGTGGCCATCCTGATCGGCGCCATCGTGGGAGCGGGGACGCTGATGGCCGTCGCCCGCCCGCAGGAGCAGCTGCTGGCCCTCCAGGGCCTGCGGGAGATCCGGTCCCGCCTGGGGCTGGAGGGGATGCTGCGGTCGGCTGGGATCGACATGCCGCCGGCGCTGTTCCTCCAGTTCGCCGCCCTGTGGGCCGCCGGCGGGTTCTCCATCGGGCTCCTGGCCGGCCTGGGGATGATCTCTGCCATCATGCTGGCCCTCTTCGGGGCGACGTTTTACTACGTGCGGGCCCGGGAGCAGGCGGCGGAGCGGCGGCTGCGGCTGGCCATGGAGCTGATGGTGTTTCTGCGGGCGGCGGCCGGAGGGCTGCGGGCGGGGCTGCCACGGTCCGAGGCGGTGGCCCGGGCCAAGGATCTGGCCGGGCCGCTGGCCCGAGAGGCCATCTCGGATCTGGAGCGGCGGCTGGACCGGGCCGGGGCCTCTCCGGAGGCCCGGGAGGAGGCCATCTGGGCCTGGGCACGAGATTACGCCCACCCGGTGGTGACGGCCACTGCCCAGGTGCTGGGGGTGCTGGCGGGCGGCGGGGCCGGGATCCAGGAGCTGGTGGGGGCGATCTCCGACAGCCTGGACCGCATCCGGCGGATCCTGCAGGTGGCCCGGGCCCGGGGGCGGGGGATGCAGCGCCAGATCTACATGATCATCGCCATGAGCGCTGCGGGGCTGGTGATCCTGTCCTCCGCCGCGCCGGAGTTCCGGGAGCTGCTGCTGAACAACCCCCTGAACCCCGTCCTGGTGGTGGGGGGATGGTTCGGGTCGCTGCTGCTGTCCGAATACCTGATGGACCGGTTCTTCTCGATGGAGGAGACGGTGGGGATCGCCAGGGGGAGGGCCGGGCTGATCCCCCTGGACCGCTACGGCAATCCCATCCTGCCGGAGGCATAGGATGTCAACCCGGGACCGGATTCTGGAGGCGTTGTCCTGCGGGTTGGGGAGCGCAGGGCGGGTCGGGCTGCGGCTGCGGGACCGCCTGGCGCTGTGAGGAGGGATCCATGGGCGGCGTGGAGCTGGGGATGGCACTGGCGGCGGCCCTGACCCTGGGCGGGTTCTGGGCGGCGTTCCTGCGCCCCCGGGAGCGGACCCGCATCGAGGGGGCGGAGCAGGATCCTCTGGACCGGGGAGCGGTCCTGCCGGGATGGCTGGCTCCCTTGTATCCCCTCCTGTGGCCGCTGCTGTCGGGGCTGGAGGGGGTCGGGCTGGCGAAGGGGAACCTCCCCGAGCGGATCGCCCGCTCCGGCTACACCCCCTACGGGACGGTCTCGGCGGTCTGGGCGGCGCGGTTTCAGGGAATGGCGATGGGGATAGCGGCGATGGTAGCCGGGGCACTGCTGCTGGGCCCTGTCCTGGGCTCCCCATTGCCGGGGGTCCTGGCCGGGCTGGGGATAGGACTTTACGGGCTCATGGCTCCGGATCGGGAGATCGACGCCGCCATCCGGGACCGGCGGCGGCGGTTCCGGGCGAACATGCTGCTGGTGGTGGCCACGGCCCGGGGGTTCCTGCGGGTGGGGCGGTCCTTCGATGAGGCCTTCGCCCGGGCGGCCCAGGGGGACGGGGTGTTCGCCAACTGGGTACGGTTCCTGATCGCCCGGCACAACAGCGTGGGGCTGGCGGCCCTGGAGGAAGGGCGGCGCCACGCGCCGGACCCCCAGGACCCCTATCTGGTCCGCTTCCTGGACATGGCGAAGGCCGCCTGGACCGGCGGGGCGGGGATGGACACTATCCTGGAAGGGCTGATCCAGGATCTGGGGGTGGACATGGAGCAGGGGATCTCGGAGACGGTCACGACGGTGGAGCCCCTGGTGCTGGGGGCGGGGATCCTGGCCATCGTGGGGTATGTGCTGGCGATCCTGATGCCCGTGTTCATGGGCAGCGAGGCCTTCCTGGGGTTCTGAGGGTGGAGGGGAGAACCCGCTGGAGGCCGTCCGCCCCGGCGTCCGGCGGTTTTCCACAATCCTTCATCTGGATGGAGGTAGGACATGCTGCGAGAGCTTCAGATGTTCCTTCTGGACGAGGAAGGGGCCTCCCTGGTGGAGTTCGCGCTGATTTTCCTGTTCATCGCGGTCGTGGCGGCGCTGGTTCTGCCAGGTGTCCGAACCCGCATCCAAAACGCCTTTAACATTGGTGGCCAGAAAATGGACGAGGCCACTGGAGCTGCCTCTGGGGGGCGATAATCCATGTGCCGGCGATGGTCCCGGGACCAGCGGGGGCAGGGCCTGGTGTCCTTCGCCCTGGCGATGGTCCCCTTCTTCCTGATCCTGCTGTATCTGCTCTACAGCGGGGCCTATGCTATCTTCT
>NZ_JANWXB010000399.1 GCF_025055495.1 Thermoflexus sp.
ATCCCCAGTTGATAACTGGACAAAGCACTAGACGCTACACCCGCATGCCTTTCAATTCAGAGGCCACCTTGAATTCCCCCAGCGGGAAGATCGGGATCATCATCTCCTCAATCCACTGCATGGCCTCGATCGGCGACAGCCCCCAGTTGGTGGGGCAGGTGGACAGCAGCTCCACGAAGGAAAACCCCAGCCCCCGGGCCTGGGCTTCAAAGGCCAAGCGGATCGCCTTCTTCGCCAGGCGGATGTTCTTCGGATCGTGGAGACTGCGCCGCGCCACATAGGAGGGCCCCTCCAGGGTGGCGATCAGCTCCGCCATCCGGATGGGGAAACCGCTGCGGCGCACATCCCGCCCGTCCGGCGTGGTGGTCGTCCGCTGGCCGGGGACCGTGGTAGGCGCCATCTGGCCGCCGGTCATCCCGTAGTTGGCGTTGTTGATGAAGATCACCGTGATGTTCTCCCCGCGGGCGGCCGCGTGGACGATCTCCCCCATCCCAATGGAGGCCAGGTCGCCGTCCCCCTGGTAGGTGAACACGATCCGATCGGGCAGCACCCGCTTGATGCCCGTGGCCATCGCCGGCGCCCGACCGTGGGGGGCTTCCACGAAATCCACATCGAAGTAGTTATAGGCGAAGACCGAGCATCCCACCGAGGCTACCCCGATGGTGCGCTCCCGCAGGCCCATCTCCTCCAGGACCTCAGCGATCAGGCGATGGGCCACGCCATGGGTGCACCCCGGGCAATAATGGGTATGCACCTCGATCAGGACGCGCGGGCGTTCATAGACCTTTGCGTAAGCGATCTCCGGCAGGGCCACCGTCACCATCTCCGTTGCTCCTTTTGAGAGATCCAGCCGCGATCTCAGGGCTCCTCACGGTTTCGCGCGGACAGGAGATCCTCTGCGCTGACGCTCTTCTTCTCCTCCCAGGTCCAGGGAGGCGATTTCCGCCCAGGACCCATTCCGCCGGATTTCCATCAGCTCAAGCTCATACGCTGGAACCAGGCCTCCCGCGGATCTTCCTCCAGACGCGGCGGTTGCCGGGCGATCCGGCGGATCTCCTCCAGGATCTCATCCGGAAAAGGAACCACGCCGCCCATGCGGCCGTAGAACGCCACCGGGACGCGGCGGGCGACCGCCAGCATCACATCGTCCAGCATCTGGCCTGCGTTCATCTCCACGACCAGAAAGGTCTGGGCCCGCCCGCAGAGGGCTTCGATCGCGGTATAGGGGAAGGGACTGAGGGTGATCGGCCGCAACAATCCCACCCGGATCCCCTCCGCGCGGGCGGCCCGCACGGCGGAGAGCGCCACCCGCCCGGCGATCCCGAACCCTACCACCACGATCTCCGCATCATCCAGATAGTATTCCCGGTAGCGCACCTCGTTCGCCTGGATCTGTCGCCAGCGCTCCAGCAGGCGCCGATTGGTCTTTTCCTCTTCATAGGGATTCAGATAGATCGAGGACAGCACCCGCCGGGGGCGGCCCTGCGCGCCGGTCACCGCCCAATCCGGCCGGGTCCGGGGGATCTCCCGCATCGGCGGCAGTTCCGCCGGCTCCATCATCTGCCCGATGCTCCCATCCGTCAGCACCACAGCGATCGTCCGGTATTTCTCCGCCAGATCGAAGGCCAGCACGGTGAGATCGATGGCCTCCTGAACGGTGGCCGGCGCCAGGGCGATCACCCGGTAATCCCCATGGCCGCCGCCGCGGGTGATCTGGTGGTAGTCGCCCTGGGAGGGCGCGATGTTCCCCAGCCCGGGGCCGCCGCGCATCACATCGATGACCACGCAAGGGACTTCCGTGCCCGCGATATAGGAGAGGCCTTCCATCATCAGGCTGATCCCAGGGCCGGAGGACGAGGTCATCACCCGGGCGCCGGTGCACGCCGCCCCATACACCATGTTGATGGCCGCGATCTCGCTCTCCGCCTGAACGAACGCCCGGCCCAGCTCCGGCATCCGTCGGGACAGGTATTCCAGCAGCTCCGTCTGAGGCGTGATGGGATAGCCGAAGTAAGCCTCCAGGCCGGCCCGAACGGCTGCTTCGGCCATCGCCTCGTTGCCCTTGAGCAGTTCCCGCGCCATGGCCGCCTCCTCACGCTGGGGAGAAAGCGGGCTGCGCCCGCACAGGCGCCTGCCGGTAGACCGTGATGGCTCCCTCGGGGCAAACCACCGCGCACACCTCACATCCGGTGCACCGCTCCGGGTCGATGAGCTGCGCCGGATGATATCCCTTCGGCGTCCATCGATCATGGGCCAGCCCCAGCACCTGCTGAGGACAGAAATGCACACAAAGCTCACAGCCCTTGCAGAACCGCTCATCGATCGTGATCCAGCCCTTGATGGCCATCGCGAGCCTCCCGAACAAGATGGCTCTGAGGAACATGGAGATTCATCCTCCGGGATCGGAGATCGAACGCTTTAGCAGCCTGCGGCAGCGTTCTCGTCTCCGTCGTCCAAGGATCAGAGGAAGAAAGGGAAGGCCTTGAAGAAGAGGCGTCGGCCCATCGGGGTTCGAACGAATGAGGGTTGGAATGAACTCCGGGAGGAGTTGAAGGCTTTGTTTCGGTAGCGCCCTTAAGAAGGGAAGGAAACCAGATTATCCCGCGGGGGAGGAAAGCGGCCAGTTGGGGGGATCGCCCGGCGAGGGATATAAAAGAATCCCTTCGCTCGATCGCCCGCCACCGGCCCGAAAGCCAGGGCCCCCAGAGGCAGAGGACCGAGCCCGCGGAAAGGATCGTGGTCCGAATCCTGGGCTCGTCCTTCCGTCGCGCGTGGATCATGGCATGAGAGGCACTCCCCACTCGCTTCCATTGTTAATTATAAACGAAATCCACGAAAGGTCGAATCGAAGAAATCTCAAAGTGGATTCTTTCGATCAAAATAATGATCGAAATTCGCTGATGGCGATGGGACGGCGAGGTCGTCTTTCGGAAGCTCATACCGCCGCACCTCCACCAGCTGGAATGCCCAGCGCCCGGCCAGCCGGTAGTGGGCGTCCAGCCAGCGCCGCACCAGATCCCGATCGTCCCACATCGGGGCTTCGGAGTAGATCAACCAGACGGCCCTTCGGCCATGGGTCAGAGCGGCCATCTGAGCGGCGATCTCCGCTTCCCCCAGCCGATACGTCCCTTCCGGTGTCCGGAAGTGGGTGGCCGGAGCCCATGCCCCTTCATAGGGCTGACGGAAATAGTAATCGAATACATGCTGAACATAGCCGATGTGGAAAAGGATCAACTCCCCCGGCTGATAATAGGCGGCCACCACCCGGGCCGCTGACCGGAAATCCGATTTGATGGGCATCGCGGCCTGGGCCCACAGCCCCATCACCATCGGGGCCAGAACAGGCGCCAGCGCCAGCGCCCGCCCGAGGCGACCCGGGATGCGCGCCCAGCCGGCCGCTGCCAGGGCGAACCCGGCCGGCATCGAAGCGATCAGATAGCGCTCCACGAAAAGCGGGCGGCAAAGCGAAAGCAGGGAGAGAAACGCCCACGGGCTCAGCGCCCACAGGGCCAGCGCTCCGCGCGCCCGCCGGGAGGCCCGGCCGGCCAGGATCCCCAGCGCCATCCATCCGCTCAGAGGGAGAAACCCCCAATCCGGGAACCCACCCCACACCCCGACCGCCGCCCCCCAGGCCAGCATCCCCAGCCCCTCCAACGGAGCCACCCGCGGAAAGCCGGTTTCCCCGCACACCGGACGGACCCCTCCGTCCCATTGAAGCACCTGACCGATCTGCCAGCGTAATAGGGGGAGGTCTGCCATCAGCAACAGCAGTCCCCCTACCGCCATCCCGGCCAGCGCTTTCCATGGCCACCCTCTCCGGATCAGGGCCAGGGCCAGGAAGGCGGGGAGGAACAGGGCGAAGAGGACATGGCTGTAAAGCCCCAGAAGCAGCCAGAGGAAGGCCTCCAGCCACCCCAGTGGATCCCGGCGGGCGGCTTCCTGGGCGCCCCAGGCGGCCAGGAAAAGAAAAACCAGGAGGGCATACATTTTCGCCTCCTGGCCATACCAGACCAGGAAGGGCGCGATGGCAAAGAACCACGCCGTCAGGCGCGCGGCGGCGGGCGGCAGATATCGCCGGAAGAGGGCGAACCCCAGGGCCACGGATAGGACCCCGAACCAGAGGGATGGGAATCGGAGGGCGAACTCGGAATCGCCTGCGAAGCGAACCCACTGGAAGAGCCCGATGAAATAGAGCGGCCCGTTAAAGCCCGGGCGGGTGAGCAGCGCGGCCAGCCGTTCCCATCCCGCCGCCCCGCCCCGCTGGAAGGCCTCCGCGATCTCCGTCGAGAGGTCCCGTCCGAAGCGCAGGGCGTCCACCTCATCCCGCCAGAGGGGCTGGGCGGTGAGGGAGCCGGCCCGGAGCGCGAAGGCGAGGAGAAGCAGCAGCAACAGGCGCGGATCCGGGCGCCGGCGGGACGGCCGGAGGAGGGCCCGGAGCATCCGTCCGACGCCGAAGCTCGCCCCCCATCCGGCCAAGAAGGGGAAGAGGAGGCTCTCCACCCTCATCGCCACACAAGGCCACAGATGGAGACCACTGAGGTGCCCTGCTCATCCGCTGGACAGAGATCGTAGTCGACTTTCTCCCCAGCGGTCGGCTCCAGGGCGCGCAGGGCGAGGTAGATGGGGGAGACCCCGCACACGTTGTTGCGGTCCTGGGTCCGCCGGATCTCCTCAAAGAAGCCGGCGGCGTCCCCGGCGGCCATACGGTCGATCAGCGCCTCATCGTCCGCCTTCAGACGGGCCCGCCCGGGCAGGTCCAGGGGGCGGCCCCCGAAGGCCGGGCCGACGTGAGCCAGATCCCCGGCGGCGATGATCACCGCCCGGCGTCCAGCGATAGCGGTTCGCAGGGCTTCAATGAAGCGGGCAATCGCGGGGTCGGACATCGGATCCCGGTCCTCCTGGATGAAGGACGTGAAGGGACCGCAGAGGACCGGCACCAATTCGATGGCTTTCCCTTCGCGGGTCGCGTGCAGCCACACCGCGGCCAGCTCGATGGAGTGCTCCCCCCGATGTCGGAGCTCGCCGGCGAAGGCCGCTTCCTCCCCCAGCGCTTCCGCCAGGGCGTTCACGATCGGCAACGCGGTGGGCAACACGCCGAAGGGTGTGGCGTAGTGCTGACGGGTCAGGGTGAGCGATCGATCCTCGCCGTAATGATCCGTCCCCAGGATGACCGCCAGATCCGCCTCCCGGACGAACGCGGCGGCCCGTCGCCAGACCCGGGCATAGACCCGGCCGCCCCGCGCGTAATCGATATGAGGGCTCACCAATCCTCGCCCGTCCTCTTCCGGATCTTCCCCGACGGCTTCCTCCTCGAACCGACGGAACAGCTGGCGCAGGGCCGTGGGGTCCTCCGGATAGACCTCTTCCGCCAGCATCGGAGGGCGGAAGGGAGCCCGGCGATAGATCTCCAGCGCCCGGGCCTGGGCCTTCCGGAACCGCTCGTTCTCCAGCAAATACAATTCATCCAGGGTGGCGATCAACGAGCGGAGCGCCTCCTCCTCCACCCGGACGCCATAACGCACCATCAGGGCTGCGCGGATGGCCCGCAGATCCCGCGTGCCATCGCACAAGGCCAGGGCCGGCGCCAGCGTTTGCGGGATCATCACCATCCGCTCCGAGAGCCGAAGCGGATCCCGGATGACCACATACCGGCGCCCGTTGCGAACGATGGGGCGGAGATCCACCGGACGAAGCCGGGGATAGGGCGTCGGATCATCCATCCTGATCCTCCCTCCTGGGAATTTTGGGAACCGATAGGGGCACCCTCATCTATCTGGCCCAGGGCCTACAGCTTCGACACCTTGGGGGAGGTTTGAGGGCAGGCAGGACCACCCCCCCCAACCTCCAATTCCCCTCTCCCTGCATCCCTTCGGGCGGTTGAACGCAATCTCCAGACCCCGTTCTCCACCATTCGTGCATTCGTGCCATCCCCTTCTTCCTTTTCCTTACCGCGTTCATGACCAACCCCGTTCTCCACCATTCGTGTATTCGTGCCCCCATTCGTGGACGGCCCCCGCCCTCACGGAGCGAAATTCGCCTCCATCCAGGCGACATCCTCAGGATCGAGCGTGAAATCCAGCGCGGCAACGTTCTCCCGCAGATGCTCCACCCGCTCGGTCTTGAAGATCAGGATCACGTCCCGCTGCCGGGCCAGGAAGTTCAGGACGATCGAATAGGGGCTCCGTCCGTATCGGGCGGCGATCCGCTCCACCCCTCGCCAGCGGGGGCTGCGCCGGGGGATCCGGCCCTCCCAGAACGGCGAGTAGCCGGAAACTGTGATGCCGGCCTCCCGGCAGTAAGGCAGGAGATCCCGTTCGATCCGGCGGTTCGTCAGATTGTATTCCACCTGATCGTTCACCAGCGCATCGGGCTGAAACAGCTCCTGGGCCCGGCGGAGCTCGCGGACGCCGAAGTTGCTCACCCCGGCGAATCGCACTTTCCCCTGCTCCATCAGCGTTCGGAACGCCCGCAGCGTCTCTTCCAACGGGGTGTCCCGTTCCAGCCAGTGCAGCAGATAGAGGTCGATGAAATCGGTTCCCAGCCTTCGGAGGCTGGCCTCGCAGGCGGCCAGCGTTCCGGCATATGTGGCGTGCTGGGGCGCCACCTTGGTGGTCAGGAAGACACGATCCCGGATCCCGCGGATCGCTTCCCCCACGATCTCCTCCGCCCCTGGATAGATCTCCGCGGTGTCGATGTGGAAAACCCCCAGATCCACCGCGGCCCGGATGGTCTCCCGCATCGCCGCCGGATCGCGGATGTTCCAGGTCCCCAGAGCCAGATTCGGCAACCGGACGCCCGTTCGTCCCAGCTCAACAGTCCACATCGGACAACCCCGTTCCGGAAATCGCGATGCCGGGACAGAGACCGCTCGGGCGGCCTCTGACCATCGGCGGGACGAAAGAGCAGACATCAGACAGCCCCGCCCCTGGGCGTTCGTTGAGGGCTCCCCCTTCGGGCTCGGGGCCCACGCGTTCTTCAAAGCCGGACATCCGTCAGGCGAACCGGGTGACTTCCCGCCCCATCTCCCGGACGTCGTAGCCGGGCAGGGCGGCCACCGCCGCCCGGAAGCGGGCGTCCTGCAGAAGCTCCCGCACCGGCTGGAACGTGGGATCCTCGTAGAAGGCCAGCGGGATCACCAGATCGTAACGCTCGAACGTCATGGGGATGAAGTCCAGCCCCATCGCCGCGGCCGCCGCGCGGATCCCCAGGCCGACATCCGCCCGGCCGCTGGCCACCGCCGCCGCCACAGCCAGATGGGTCAGCTCGTCCCGATCATAGCCCGAAATGGACCCCGGGGCGATGCCCAGACGTTGGAGGTGATAATCCAGGAGGATCCGGGTCCCCGCTCCCCGCTGGCGGTTCACGAACCGCACATCCGGCCGCGTCAGATCGTGCAGATCCTGGATCCCCTTGGGATTGCCCCGGGCCACGATCAGGCCCTGCTCTCGATGAGCCAGGGTGACTACCACTACGGACATCCCCGCCAGATACCGCTGAATGTAAGGCAGATTGTATTCGCCGCTCTCCGGATCCAGCAGGTGGGAGCCAGCGAGATGACATTCCCCTCGCCGGAGGGCGATCAGTCCCCCCAGGCTGCCGGCGTTCGCGCTCTGGAGCCTTCGGCCCGGATAGCGTTCGGCCAGGAACTGCGCCATCAGGTCCAGCGCCATGTCATGGCTGCCGATCGCCAGAAGGGTACCCTCGATCTCCTCGGGGCGAGTGTAGAGCTCGATGGAAACCACCTGACCCTGATCGTATCCTTCCACGAACCGCGGGATCCGCAGGATCCCATCCGCCCGCACCAGCGAGGAAAGGACGCCAGCTCCCCGGGAGAGGGGCGCCGCCACATAACGTTCGCCCACCCGGCCCACCGTCACCCGCACCCATTCCTCGTCGCCCAGGGGGGAAAGCAGCTTGCGGGTGAGCACCGCGGAAAGGCGGGGGCGTCGGTGCGGCGGGCGGCCCAGCCAGCGGGCGAGCAAAGGCTCCACAAAGATCTCCCCGGTGAGGGCCGCGGAGACCGGGAACCCGGGAACGCCGATGGCCGGGACGGAACGCCCGTCCACCTGGAGCATCCCTAAGATCACCGGATGGCCGGGGCGCACAGCCACCCCGTGGACCAGCAGGGTCCCCAATGTGGCGACCACCCGCGCGGTGAAATCCTCGCGGCCCGCGGAGGAGCCCGCGTTGATCAGGACCAGATCGTGGGCGCGAGCCGCTTCCCGAGTAGCTTCGAGCAGGCGCTCGAAGTCGTCGGGGAGGATCGGGAAGCGCGTGGGCAGCCCGCCCCACTCGCGGATCTGGGCGGCCAGCACCAGGGAGTTGAATTCGATGATCTCGCCGGGCCGCACGCCGCGCGCCGCGGCCTGTTCCGGGGGAATCAACTCCGTTCCGGTGGGCAGAATGGCCACCCGGGGCGGGCGGCGCACGCAGACCTCCGCATAACCGCACGCGGCGATCACCCCCAGATCCACCGGCCGCAGGCGGTGGTTGGCGGGCAGCACCAGCTCCGCCGCGGCGATGTCCTCGGCGACCGGACGAACGTTCGCCCAGGGGGCGACCGGTTGATACAGGGTGATCCGGGTGGCCTGCTCAGGGGACTCCGCGTCGAACTGCACCTGCTCCACGGGGACCACTGCGTCCGCCCAGGGAGGGAGGGGATCCCCGGTATCCACATAACAGGCCCCTTCCCCCCCATCGGCGGGACAGACGGGGAGCACACGGGGCTGGGTTTCGGTGGCACCGATAGTATCCTGCGCGCGGAGGGCGAAACCGTCCATCGCGGCGGCCGGATAAGGAGGAACGGACAGTCGCGCCCAGATCGGCTCCGCTGTGATCCGCCCCAGCGCCTGATCCAGCGGCACGCGCTCCCCCGGGAAAGGCCCATCCAGGCCGGCCTCCGCCAGGGCTCGGAGGAAGCGCGCCCATGCCTCCTCCAGGGGGATATCCTCCAGATAGATCCGACGGCCCATTGGGGAACTCCCCACGAAGGAATCCTAACTATGAGGTATTTTATCCGCGAACGCAACCGGCCACTTCTCCCCGCAGTCCGCGCCTCGCGAAAACGTCGGGATCGAGAACGTTCCGATGATGTGACAGCGCTTCATCAAAAAACAAAGGCCCTGCCTCTGGCAGGGCCTTTGTTCGGGTTGACGGATCGTCGGTTCAGGCGGACACGCGGGTCACGTCGTAGGCCTGTGGCCCCTTCGCCGTCTGCCGGACGCTGAATTCCACCCGGTCCCCTTCCTCCAGGTTCCGGAAGCCATCCCCCGCGATCCCGGAGTAGTGGACGAAGATGTCCTTCTCCCCGTGATCGGGCCGGATGAACCCGTAGCCCTTGGTGCGGTTGAACCAGCGAACGGTCCCCTTCATGCGTGCTTCAGACATCGGACGAACTCCTTAAAAAATTTTAGGGTGAAGCCTGAGCGCGGGCTTCGGTTTAGAGCGAAGGGGTCTGGCGATGGATCGGAGGACGGCCTGAGGCCGATTCCAGATCAACAAAAAACCGCCGGGTCGTCTCAGGGGACCCGGCGGTCTGGCCTTCGACTTCCCTTCACGTGTGTGCTCATCACACAAAGTAAATATACCAGAGTTATGGAGGTTTGTCAAATTTGCCGAGAGCCCTGGAAAGGAGTGGGTGTATCCCCAGCTTGCTGGGATGGGCCTTCCGCAGAGCCCTTCGCTCCTCGGAGGAGGGCGTGCCTCCGCTTCGTCGGGGCGAAACGGGGCTTCACCTCCCCATGGCGGCCCAGACCGCGCGCTCCAGGCGTCCGTTGCTCACCACCGCGGCGGAGCTCTGGAAGGACCACGGCGCGCCGTCCGGTTGATAAAGAGCCCCGCCCGCCTCACGGACGATCACCGCTGCGGCGGCCACATCCCAGGGTTGCAATGCGAAGTGAAAATAGAGATCCAGCCATCCCGCCGCCACATACGCCATCCCTAGGGCAGCGGATCCGATCGACCGCACTGTCTGGCATCGCACCGCCAGCCGGCTCAACCATCCCAGGATTTGCTCCCGGGTCTCGTTACGGTGTCCCCAGTCCAGCCCAATCAGCGCCTGCTCCAGCCGCTCCGTCTCGCTCGCGCGAATGGGCTTGCCGTTCAGAAAAGCGCCGCGGCCGCGCGCTGCCGTGAAGAGCATATCCTTCAACGGATCGTAGATCGCTCCGACCACGGGTTCGCCGTCCACCAGCAGACCGACCGAGACCGAAAAGCAGGGGAAACGTCGGGCGAAGTTCGTGGTCCCATCCAGGGGATCTACCACCCAGACGATTCCCTGTTCCACCTCGGCTACACTCCGCCCCTCCTCTTCTGCCAGGATCCGATGCTCCGGGCTATGACGCCGGATGACCGCCAGGATCGCTTCCTGGGCCGCCAGATCCGCAGAGGTCACCCAATCCCGGAACCCCTTCTCTTGCACCTGGCGGGACATCGGCCAGTGGGTGCGAAGGACCGCTCCACCGGCAAGGGCGGCTTCGATGGCGGTGAGCAGCCAGACCTCCAGATGAGCCCCAGAGGAACCCATGGTTCTTCCTCCTCACAGGCGCTTTCGGGTCGATCGGTCACTCCGGCCAGCAGGGATGCTCCTTCTCTGGAGATTTCCTCGCAGGGCATGGGCTGCCAAAGGCAGCCTACACCCCCTGAAAGGGTGGAGCTCGCCGGGATCACGGGCCCTGCAATCGTTCAAGGATCACCGAAACATCCGCCCCGCCCCCCAGCAAATCCAGCGCCTCTCCCATGCGACGTAGGCGGCTCGGATCCGGCGAGGTCTCCTCGAAATATCCCTGAAGCGCCCAGCTCAGCACCATACTCCGACGGTCCTCCCCACCTGAGAGCGAGCGCAGGCGCATCGCCGCCGTTCGACGGATAGGGAGCGATTGAGCATCCTGCGCCCAGCGCATTTGAGCTTCGATCCCTACGGCCCAGCGCAGAAAGGACCAGGCCGCGGTTTGCTGACCCGGATCTCGGGCCGTGATCGCCAGATCTTCACCCCATCCAGGCAGGATCGGCCCCACTTGCCCGGATGGGGCTGGCAGGGGAGCGAGGGCCAGCCGGAATTTCAACCGCCCCGCTTCGGTCTCCCGTTCCAAGACGGGAAGCCAGCGGGTAGGACCGAAAAGGATCACTGTCTCCCCCTCCAGAAAAGCCCGTAGCGCGGCCCGGGATTCCATCAGGCGACCGCATCCCGTCCGCAGCATGAAGGCCATATCCTCCACCCATTCCCCCCATTCAGCGGTGGAACGTCGAGCCAGCCAGCCCTGGAGCACACGCCCATCCCGCGGGGCGATCCAGCCCGCTGTATCCGGCCGTCCATCTCCATTCAGATCCAGCGCTCCCCGCATACACACCTGGCGGATCCCCTCCCAATCCGTCGGAGGCCGCTCAAAGCCGGATTCCAGCAATCGATCCTCATCCGCATAGATGATGAGCCCATCCCGCAAGAACGGAAGGGAACCCGGCGTGATCGGGGCCAGCAGATCCTCGCGTTCCTCCGCCGATAGCCCCTGCTGGGGATCCTCCAGCCAGCGCCGAAGCGGGATCAGCCGCCCCGTCTCCCACAACTCGGACACGGCCTCCACGGGGATCAGAACCAGGTCCGGCCCTCGCTCCGATGGTTGCTGTAGCCGGTTGAGCAGTTCCCGGGATCCGGGGAACGCCTCAATATAAATGGCGATGTCGGGATGCTCCGCCATATAGGCCTCGGTCAGCCGGGCGAGGGCGATCCCTCGCTCAGGATCCAGAGCGTGCCAGAGGACGATCAGCCTCGGGGGATTCGCCACCGACGTGCAGGCAACCATCCCGAGAAGCAGGATCCATGTCCATCGCGGTCGAAATCGCATCGCCTGGGTCCTCCTTCCCGCTTTCGGATAAGAACGAGCCTCGCCGATCCTTGTCAAGGAGATGAATCGCCATTCGGAGGCGGGCGCGATCGTCCCAGGTAAGCCCGGCCCGCCCCATCCCCCCATTTCAGCAAGTCACCGATCCCCCCTCTGGCGGCTGATGTCCCTTCCAGGTTATTATTTCACAAAACCCGTAACACAACGTGCGGCCCGTCCCATCAGGGCTTTGCCACACGGGGGAAAGAACCGATATTTTCCTTTGCTTCTCGGAGAGGCAAAAACGGGGCTTGGAGCGAATTCATGGATCCCCTCATTCGGGGGCTTTGGGGGCAATCGGCCCTCCTTTTCTGGATCGCCAGACTCCCAACGCATAACCGGATGCAGCCATAGCCAGTTCATCCAGAGTTCAGCAACCGGGGAGGTTCCTGAATGAAGACGCTGAAAATCGGCCTGGCCCAGATCTATCCGCTGCTGGGCGATCTGGAAGCCAATCTCCACAAACATCTGGAGATCATTGAGGAGGCAGTGGCGCGAGGTGCGGATCTGATCGTGTTCCCTGAGCTTTCCCTCACCGGGTATGTGCTCCAGGACCTGACCTATGAGGTGGCCATCCGTCCCGGACCAGACCATCCCATTCTCCAGCCCTTATTGCAGGCGAGCCTGCGGGCCGATCTCGTCGTCGGGTTTGTGGAAATGGATGAGCGGGGGCGTTATTACACAGCGGGCGCTTATCTATCCGAGGGACGCCTGATCCACTGTCATCGCAAGGTGTATCTCCCCACCTATGGGATGTTCGACGAAGGCCGGGATATGGCTCCAGGGGATCAGGTTCGGGCTTTCAACACCCGCTTCGGGCGCTTCGGATTATTGATCTGCGAGGACTTCTGGCATATCAGCCCGCCTTACCTCCTGTGGCTGGATGGAGCGGAGGTGCTGATTTTCACCTCCGCAAGCCCCGGACGAGGACTGGGGATCCCGGGGAAGTTAGGAAGCGCGCAGTGGGTTGAGTTGGTGAACCAGGCTTACGCAAGCCTCTTTACCGTCTTCGTTATCCATGTGAACCGCGCCGGATTTGAGGACGGGCAGAATTTCTGGGGAGGATCTACCATCTTCGATCCGAACGGGGATCTCGTGGCCCAGGGACCTTATTTCGACGAAGCGCTGATCCTTGCCTCGATCGATCTGGATCAAATCCGGCGGACCCGGATCCGTTTGCCGCTTTTGCGAGACGAGCGACCGAACCTGGTCCTTCGCGAGCTCCAGCGGATCCTGAATACTTAGGGGCGGGGGCCATCTCCTCCCTAAATCCCCGGGCAGACGGATCCTCCAGCCTGTCCACCTGCCCTCCGAGGACCCGCGGACATGAGCCCCCACGTCCGGGTTGGGCCGGATGCCTTCCTCGCCCAGCCCAGCCCGGGAAGAGGTTCTTACGCCATGGGCAACCTCAGGCGTCGAATCCAATCCAAGCGCTTTCGGGAAGGAAGCAGGCCAGGCTCCTCCCCCCAGGTCCCTTAGGGCTCTGGGGAGGAAGCGCCGCTTTCAGCGGCGCCCCAGCCCCAAAACCCACGGGAGAGTCCAGAAGTTGCCCATGGCGCGTGTTCTTCTCCCATCCCGCAGCTGGGGATGTCGCCTTCAGCGCTTGGGCGACTGCGGGGCCTTGCGGGCGCCTCGAAGGCCGGGCTTCTTGCGCTCCTTCTCACGCGGATCGCGAGTCAGCATGCCATGCTGTTTGAGCAGGGAGCGCAAGCCGGGATCCACCAGAAGCAGCGCGCGGGCCAGCCCCAGGCGGATCGCGCCGGCCTGACCCGTGAGGCCGCCCCCTTCCACCTTCACCGTGACATCCAGCTTCCCCTCCAGACCGGTCAGGCGGAGCGGCTCAAACAGATGGTGAAGATCCTGCTCGCGGGCGAAGTAGTCCTGCACCGGCTTATTATTCACAACGAAAACCCCGCTTCCACCCGTGTATAGCCGGACACGGGCAACGGCCCGCTTGCGTCGACCCACACCCTCTACATAGGGACGGCCTTTAAAAGCCTCAAAGGTGATCCCTTCCACAACAGCCGCCATACGTGCTCCTTTCTCTCCAGATTGCAAGCTGGGTGCTTCGATCCGTTACGAATCGGAGATTTTAGGGGACGGAAGCCCATCCAGAGCGGCGATGGCCCCGCCCACGAAAAACCCCCAAATCCAATTCAGGAAAATGGGATCCAGTGTGTCGCAAGGGCAAAACCCGCACCGGAGGCACCTACATGGGGAGCGGTTTGGGCTGCTGCGCTTGATGCGGATGCTCCGGCCCGGCATAGACCTTCAGTTTCTTCAGCATACGCCGCCCCAGGCGGTTTTTCGGCAACATTCCCCAAACGGCCTTCTGGATCACCCGCTCGGGGTATGTCTGCAACATCCGGCGCAGCGGGATCTCCCTCAATCCACCCGGGTATCCGCTATGACGGTAGTAAATCTTCTGCTCCAGATGGCGAGGATGAACGGCCACCTTGGCGGCGTTGATCACAATCACATAGTCCCCGCAATCCTGCGAGGGATCAAAGTATGGCTTATGCTTGCCACGAAGGATCTGGGCGATCCGGCTGGCCAGCCGACCCAGGTTTTGATGGGTCGCATCCACAATCCACCATTCCGCCTGGACATCGGCCGGCTTGGTGACGTAGGTCTTCACGGCGCTCTCCCTCCTGCGTATGATCGGAGTTTCGGAACCGGACCAGGGACCTTCGGTCCCCGACCCCCAAAGCCCTCGAAGGTTGAGACGGCATTAGAAGACGAACAGGACCTCTCATCTCCGGATTCCCCATGCAGGCCTCTGGGCCACAGGGGAGAAAGCATGATCGACCCTATCTGTCTTTCAGCACTCGAAGACTATCGCTCAGGAACTGAGGAGGCGATGGGATAGAGATGCGATCATAGCGCGCCCCCACGAAATACAGGCCATACGGGGGGGCAGGCGCATGGGCCGGATAGGCCTCCGGGCGCCCCAGGTAAGCGGCCACGACCTCTGGAGGTTGTTCCCCCCGGCCGATGGCGACCAGCATCGCCGCCATGATGCGGACCATATGATAAAGAAACGCATCGGCCTCGATCTCAAACGCCACCCATTCCCCATCGGCTGTGATGGCCGTCCTTCGGACCTCCCGCACCGTGTTGTGTCCTTTGGGCGGACGGCCAAATGCCCCGAAGTCATGGCGCCCAACCCACAGGGCGGCCGCCCGACGCATCGCCTCGACATCGAGGGGCCGCGGCACATGCCACGCCAGCCGGCGTCCGAACGGATCCCGCCAGGGCCCGTTGTAAATCAGATAACGATAGACGCGGGCCTGGGCCTCCCGGCGCGGATGGAAATCCGGCGGCGCCTCCCCCAGAGCCCAGACCGCAATGTCCAGCGGCAGGAGAGCGTTCAGGGCCCGTTGGAGATCCTCCAGGGAATGCCGCCACGAGCTATCAAAAGCGATCACCTGGCCTAACGCATGAACCCCCGCATCAGTGCGGCCGGCCCCACGGACTCGAACCGGGGCTCCTGTCAGACGATGGAGGGCCGTTTCCAGGACGCCCTGGATGGTTGGTTCATGAGAAGGAGCCAAGCGCTGGAACCCGCGATATGCTGTGCCTTCATATGCGATGGCCGCCCAGATTCGCATTCCGGGGTCACGCCACAGGAGGCTCTTCGGGTTATTCCTGGACCAACTCCAGACGCGCCATCGGCGCCGCGTCCCCCCGACGGAATCCGAGCTTATAAATCCGGGTGTAGCCCCCGTTCCGCTCTTTGTAGCGCGGGGCGATCTCATCGAAAAGCTTTTTGACCACTTCACGGCCATAAAGGCGAGCAGCCGCCAGCCGCCGTGCGGCCACCTGCTTGGAAGGATCCTCCAGCGCCTGCTTGGCCAGAGTGATCAATTTCTCCGCATAGGCTTGGACGAACTCCGCCTTGGCCTCGGTGGTTTCAATCGCCCCATGCAGAAAGAGCTGGGTGGCCAGATTCCGAGCCAGAGCTTCCCGATGGTCCTTATCTCGACTCAATGTCTTCCCAGCGACTCGATGGCGCATGGTCAAGCCTCCTCCGTCTCCTCCGCTGGCTGCGGCAGATCCTCGGGTTTCAGGAAGCCCCTCTCGATCAGACGCTCCTTCAATTCCTCAAGGGACTTGGCCCCAAAATTGCGAACGGAGAGCAACGCCTCCTCTCCCCGATAGAATAACTCCAGGACCTGCCCCACGGTGGTGATGCCGGCCCGTCGGAGCGGATTGATCACCCGCGCGCTCAACTCCAGGCTCTCCAGGGATGTTTCGTAAGCCTGAGGTGGGATCATCTCCCGCACCGGCAGTGGTGGGACCTCGACCTCCTCAGGCCCCACAAATTCGGAGATCAGAGAGAAATGCTGCAGCAACAAACGGGCCGCTTCGATCAATGCGTCTTTCGGACCCATCGTTCCATCCGTCCAGATCTCCATCACCAGCCGGTCATACGTGGTTCGCTGTCCCACGCGGGCCCGGTCGATCTCAAAGGTGCAGCGCCGGACCGGACTGAAGATCGCATCCACTGGGATCTCCCCGATGGGCAGCCGGCCCCGTTCTTCGGCTGGCGAATATCCTCGCCCACGCTCCACCGTCATCTCGATCTCCAGGCGGGTCCGGTCATCATCCACGGTGAACAGATAGAGATCCGGGTTTACGATCTCCACTTCGGGCGGGCACTGGATATCCGCCGCCGTGACCACGCCCTCACCGGCCACCTCCAGTCGCAGGCGAGCCGGGCCATCCCCGTAAAGCTTCATCCGAAGCTGCTTGATGTTCAGGATGATCTGGATCACATCCTCCCGGACACCTGGAATCGTTGAATATTCATGGGGGACATCCGTGATCCGGATGCTGGTCACCGCAGCGCCCGGCAAGGAGCTCAACAGCACCCGCCGGAGGGCGTTCCCGATGGTCACCCCATAGCCTGGCTCCAGGGGACTGATGACAAAACGCCCATAGGATTGCGTCAGGATTTCCGCTTCTACCTTCGGCAGAACCAGCGTTACACCAGCCACAAAAACCTCCTTTTCCGATCGAGCTGGTCCCCACAGGATTCCTACCTTTGCATGACTTGGCACTCCCCTCCCCATAGCCGTTTAGATCGTGGGAAAGGGGATCAAGCATTCTGGAGACAGCGCCGAAGGCACCCGGCTCCGCCCCAAAAACCTTAGAAGGAGACGAACTGCATAACCCCTATGGGGGTGGGAATGCTGCCGGGAGCAGCGTCCCCGCCCCACAACCTCCAGCCGTGATTGGATCAGCGCGAGTAGAACTCCACGATGAGATGCTCCTGCACCCGCGTATCGATCTCCTCCCGAACTGGAAGGCGCAGCACCTGGCCGGATAGATCCTGGGGGGTCAGCTGCAGCCAGGGCGGCGGGCGATGCCCCTCCAGGCGTTCCACGATGTTCTTGAAATACTCCTTCTCCCGGCTGCTGTCTCGCACCCGGATGACATCGCCCGGCTTCACCTGATAGGAAGGGATATCGATTTTGCGGCCGTTGACCTCGAAATGGCCATGGCGCACCAGCTGCCGCGCCTGGGCTCGCGAACCGGCGAACCCCAGACGATAGACCACATTGTCCAGGCGGCGCTCCAGCAGGATCAACAACAGAGCGCCCGTCATCCCACGGGCACGCAACGCGATTTCAAAGTAGCGCCGGAACTGGCGCTCCAGCACCCCATAGATCCGCCGCAACTTCTGCTTCTCTCGCAGCTGAAGCCCGTAATCCGAAGGCCGGCTTCGGCGGAATTGCAACTCCCGGCCATGCTGGCCGGGGGGATAATTTCGCCGTTCAATCGCGCACTTCGGGGTAAAACAACGTTCCCCCTTCAGATAAAGCTTCTCGCCCTCTCGACGACATAACCGACAGACCGGTCCAATGTAACGCGCCATTCGCTCCTCCCGAACAGAAGCTCACTCCCACGAATTTCAGGACAGTGCTCTAAGGACCCCAAAATGACAGCTCCCCAAGGTTTTCCATGGGGGGCGAAGAGCCTATCCGAAAAACGAATCGCTCTGCGGCGGGAAGGGGCCTAATGGGGGAGGCTGAACTCCGCCCCCCTTTCTCCCTCCTCTGACCGCCCGAAGGGGGACGGCCTGGGATCGACCTACACCCGCCGCTTGGAAGGCGGCTTGCATCCGTTATGAGGGATCGGGGTGACATCGGTGATCGACCGGATCTTGAGCCCCATGGCATGGAGCGCGCGCAGCGCTGCCTCCCGCCCGGGGCCGGGGCCGTTGATAAAGATATCGATCTCCCGAACCCCCATATCCATCGCTTTTCGAGCCGCCTGTTCGGCCGCCAAGCGCGCCGCATAGGGGGTGCTCTTCTTCGAGCCCTTATAACCAATGGTCCCCCCACTGGCCCACGTCAGGGTATCCCCATGGGGATCCGTGACGGTTACAATCGTATTATTGAACGTTGCATGGATGTAAACATGCGCTCGGGTGACGTTCTTACGACCTTTCCGACTGCCCCTCGAACCTCGCGCCATAGATGCCTCCTTCTGAAATGATCCCTTACGTCATGCGCAAATTCAGGTGGCGCGTTCAATCCAACTGTCTTTAGGAGGGAGCGAGCCAGCCCCTCTCCCCTCCCCCAGGGCCTATGAGCCTCAGGAAGATTTTTCGGGCTGAGGCACCGCCTTCGGCAGCGCTTCGGTCCAAAATCCGCAAGAGAGCGATGAGAGCGTTCTGTCCATATTTTGATCGAGGGGAAGTTTTCCCCTCCTTCCCCAGAGCCCAGAGGACCGTGAGGAGGGAGGAGATCAATCCCAAGTCCGCACGACCTCGCCGATGAGGCCCGCTCAAATCTCACGCCGGGGCAAGCCCATCTCTCGAGGACAGGCGGGGCGGCCTCGACAACCTTTCCCGTCCCACAACCCCTGGGAGACACGAGGGCCCGACGCCCCTGGGCGTCCGATCCGGGGGGGGCAGATGCCAGGGGATGGACAGGGCGTCCGGGACGCCCTGTCCATCTCCTGGCATCTGCCTCCCCGGATCGGACGCCCGGGGGCGTCGGGCCCTCGTGTCTCCCAGGGGTTGTGGGACGGGAAAGGTTGTCGAGGCCGCCCC
>NZ_JANWXB010000139.1 GCF_025055495.1 Thermoflexus sp.
TCCTTTATCACCCCGTGGGCAGCTCAATCCATACCGATGTGCCCTGCCCGGGTTCGCTCTCGATCCGCAGGATGCCTCCCAGCAAGCGCGCCCGCTCCTGCATCGTCCGCAACCCCATCCCGATGGGATGATCCGGGCGCATCCCGATCCCATCGTCGCACACACCGATCCGCAGACGACCATCCTCGATCCGGGCTTCCAGCTTTGCCCGCCGGGCTCGGGCATGACGGATCACATTACTCAGGGCTTCGGTGAGGATCGCCGCCAGATGGGCCCCCTGCTCCGGCTCCAGAGGCAAGTCCGGAACATCGATCCGCGCCTCGATATCGATCATGCTCCGGAACCGGGGATCCCGAGCGATTTCCTCCAGTAATGAGCGCAGACGGTCCGGATGGGAGACGCCTTGCAGAGTGGAAATGTAGAGTCGGACATCCTCGATCGCGCGGTTTAAGGTGAGAAGAATGTGATCCAGAACCTGGTTTGTAGAAGAATCCGGCTTGCCCTGTTCCCGCAGGGCCTCCACCAGCAACCCGGCTGCGTAGAGCTGCTGAAGGATGCGGTCGTGAAGATCCCGACCGATCCGCTCTCGCTCCAGGGTCAGGATGTTCGCTCGCTCCATCTCCTCGACCCGCCGATCGATCTCCACCTCGAAAATCTCCAGGGACCGCAGGAGGGCAACCAGAAGGATCAGGCCGAGCAGAGACCGCCAGACCGGCATCGGAACTCCTAATGCCTGAAACACCACCGTCTCATTCAACACGTTGCCCGGGAAAAAGGGCACAAGAGGCCCGAAGAACCCTCCTGCAATCCCGTAGCCCGCCATCGCCAGGCCTGCGATCCGCAGGGTCCGGATGATGTGCGGAAGATCCAGCGGTGCGATATGCCGATGGGCATGGACCCGGAGGCCATAGGCGGCGACCAGCCCCCCCGGCAACCCCAGACTGTAGCGCGCTAAGGCGGCGGCCATCGCATGCCAATCTTCAATCTCCGGAACCATGGCCAAACCCAAATAGAACGGCCCCAGCAGCCAGAGGACGAAGATCCAGGTGGGAACCCAGAAGGACCACCGCCACGCTGGAGGCAAAGGGCTCAACGTGCCGAGCCCGAAATGGAACAGACAAAGAAAGGACAGGGCCAGAAGGAACACCTGAGCGATATGTAGCAACTTAACCAGGAAGTCAGACAGGTAGGTCGCCTGGATCGGGATGAACACATCGCCCCACTCATGGAGGCCGTGGAGGATTCCGAAGAGCGCCAGCCAGGGGAGAGCCTGGGCCAGCCGCAGCCGGCTGTGACGCATGCTCTGAATGGCCATGATCACGCCGAGGGTGAAGAAAACCTGGCCATATACGGAATACACAATAATTCGATTTGTTTCGAAAAAGGCTTGTAACGCCTCGCGCACGGGGACCCCTCCTTCCCAACTCGCGGCAAAATGGACCTCCATAGATGGGCGAGGTCACCGAAGGCGGCCTCGCCCATCTGCTCCCAGACCCTCTCGCAGAGAGGCATTCCCCAGACCGGATTAACGCGAGGAAGAACGAGTGGCGCGACGCAACCAGCGACGCATCAGCGCCTGGCGCACATACTTGCGATAGAGCAAGCCGGTCAGGGTCTGGATCAGGCGATGGAGTTCCCGAAACCGCCCGATCCGTTCCGCATCGGTATCCAGATCCCCGACCAGGGGGGCGTAGAGCGCCACATCATGACGGACCTGCGCGCGCACCAGCCGCACATAGAAGGCCAGGTTCTGGCACGTGATGCCCATCGCCTCCAAGTCCCGCACCACCCGCATCAGCGCTACGTCTTCGAGATCGTAGCGCCGCTCCCCTCCCGACTCTCCACTTGGCAACAGGCCCAGCGCCTCCATTCGTTGCAACCGCTCCAGGGGGATCCCGGCCCGGCGGGCCGCTTCCTCGGCCGTTAAGGCGACCAGCTTTTCCCCTTCGGATTCCTGAAGAACCTGCAACAGTGCTTCAACGGCTCCCATGTTCAGCGCCGGATCCTCCTCCAGACGGTCCAGCATGGCCCGCACGACGGGAAGCGGGAGCCGATGCCGGGCCCGAAGGTTGAGGATCAGGGCCAGCCGCTCTACATCCATCGGGCAATACAGGCGATGCCCGCCATGGGTGCGCCGGGGACGGATCAGGCCGGCCTTCTCCCAATAGCGCAGCTTGCTGGGTGTGACATCTGGGAACTGCTCCCGCAGACGGTTGACTACCTCTCCGATTGTCCATAGCCGCTCTTCTCGGTCCATTCGTGCTCGTCCATGTTGATTTGGGGTTTCCGGGAACAGGGCTGGAGGGCTTTGACGCTCATCCCTGCCCCTGCCCCCAAAAAGATTCTCCGGTGGTGCCCAACTCGCAGTGAAGGCGCTGGGCCATCGTCCCCCCCTCTGGATTCCCTTCCCCAAGGCCTCTCAGGCCCTGGGGAGGGGGGATTTTTCAGGAGTCACGCAGTCGAGAACCTGCTGGACAAGGCGGAATGACCCCACCCCTGAAAGCCCCCAGAAGAGGATGAGCTACACGCCTCTATCGAACCTGTAGGCGGACGAGGCCGCCACCCCAACCGCCCATCGGGAACGACATCCGGCCCCGGTCAGCATAACCGGGGAAGAACTGTCTGGGCTTTACCGCGGAAACGCCCGGGATGCTTCCCCCTCGGCGAGCTCCAGCTCCTCCAGCGGCATCCCTTTGCGGGATGGGAGATCCGGCACGCCCAGCCCCATCAGGAGGATCCCCAGCGACAGCACCAGGGCCAGGGCCGGAACCTTCCAGAAGGCCGTTCGGAGCGCTTCTCCTCCGGCTGAAAGGGCCGGGCCTAAGGCGGCTCCCATCACAGCGGCTCCCATCGACCCACCGATGTTGCGGGCGAACAACAACATGGCGGTGACCACCCCCAGCACTTCTCGAGGGGCTTCCTCCTGAGCGCAAACCAGCAAAGCCAGCATCACAATGCCCATACCGGCACCGATGATCAGACCCGATAGGCCCAGGGCAGGCAGGGGGGCCTGCCGCGCCAGCGCCCACGCCCCGAACCCCACGATCATCGCCATCGGCCCCCAGCGGGCCAGCGGTCGGGGCCCCCATCGGGGCAACCATCGAGCCGTCAGCATGCTGCTCACCGTCCAGCCCACCGTCATCGGGGAGAGCAGGAGCCCGCCGATGGTGGCGCTCTGCCCCCGGGCGACCTGAGCGAAGAGCGGGATATATGCGGTCATCCCGAAGAAAGCCATCCCGCCGAGAAGGTTTCCCAGGAAGCCGCGGAAAGCGAACGGCCGCCGCAAGGCCGGGAAGGGGATCAGGGGAAGCGGCTGACGCCGCTCGAAGATCGCGAAACCCACCATGACCAGGGCGGCCAGGATGAGCGCCACCGGGGATTCCAGTTCCAGGCCATAAATGAACGCACCCGCCCCAAGGGCAAACAGCGCCGCACCCTGAACATCCACTCGGCGGCCTGGCTCCGGCGCTGACTCTGGCACCCCGCGGCCCACCAGGAGCATCGCCGCGATCCCGAAGGGCACGTTGAGATAAAACACCCACCGCCAGGAGAAATGGTCCACAATCAGCCCGCCCACCAGCGGCCCAACCAGGGCGGAGAATCCCCACACTCCGCTGATCCACCCCTGCACCCGTGCCCGCTGGCGCAGGGGGTAAAGCTCCCCGACGAGGGTGAAGGTCAGCGTCTGAAGGCCACCGCCGCCCAGCCCCTGGAGCGCCCGCGCGGCGATCAGCATGGGCATTGAACCGGAGGCCCCGCTGAGGGCGGACCCCAGCAGAAACAGGAGGACCGCCGCCAGATAGAGCCGCCTCCGGCCGTAAAGATCAGAAGAGCGGCCCCAGATGGGCCCGGAGACGGTCGCCATCAACAGATAGAGCGCGAAGGGGAAACTATAAAGCGCAACACCCCCCAGCTCCTGGATGACCCGAGGCATCGCCGTGGCCACCACGGTGGCCTCTAAGGCGGCCAGGCACAGGCCCAGGATCAGCCCGGCCGTCACGCGAGCTCGATAGGGAAAGTCGCTCATCCCGACCTCTCAGGGAGAGAATCCCAGAACGTCGCAGGGCCTGCATAGATCAATCGCGTTCCCTCCACGCGCGCCCACGGGGTCAGACGATGCGGTTCCCGATGCTGAAGGTCCCGGATATGCTCCACCCGGATCCCGCGCACGAGGAGCGCATCGGCGATCAGACGCCGGTGGCACCGCCACGGGAGCGCCTCCGCACACATGAGCGCGATACGGACCTGAGCCGCCTCGGTGGCCACTGCCTCAAGAGCAGCCTGAAAGATGGGCGTCTCCATATGATCCGCATACCCCTGAAACCCCGCCGTCTTCCACACGGTGTGAATCGAATCCGGACGGGGCATCCGCCGTCCTCCCAGCTCCGGGATATGCCGGTAACCGATGCCGGCAGCAGCCAGCGCCGCCGCCAGCGCGGGTCCGTTGAAATGCGGATGCCGTCGGGAGCTCGGAAACCGACGCACGTCGATCACCTTCTCCACCCCATGCGCCTGGAGGAGCGCCAGGAAATCCTCCAGCGTCCGATTGGAATGCCCGATCGTCAAGATCGTAAGGGTCATCTTGGAATCCCGGCAACGCCCCTGCTGCTGTTTATTGTTCCCAACCACCGGGGTCCCGTCAATTCAACAAAGGCAGCAATCCCCCACCAACCCTAGGATTTCTGATAGTGTTTTGCTGCGAACGGATAAGGAGGTAGGGCATCCTATGGCCCCTCCCCCCTGTATCTGCCCAAAACTCCCTACGAAACCGGAGGTGCAATCCGCTACAAGGAAACACGACCAGATTCCTTATGGATCTTCATCCGGGCAAACTGGACTGCGGACCAATTCGCCGATCCGCTCATCCGGGGGCCTTAAGGGCAGGGCCGTCTTCACCGGCCCCATCTGCCCTTCAAGCTAAGGGCGCTCCACCGATAGCCCAGTCCGCTGCCAGAACTCGCCGCCCGGAACCGGGATCCGCCGGACCTTTCCTTCCTGTTCCAGACGTTCCATTTCCGCGCGCATGGCTTCCCGGCCCTGACCCTGGATCTCCGCAAGCTCCCGCGTCGTCAGCGGGCCATAGTCCGCCAACAGGATCACCGGGTCCCGCGGCGGATGCTCCCGTAGCGTCGGCGCCAGCTGGTAGAGGATCTCCCGGTAAGTCCCGTAACGGCGATGGCCTACAACCAGAACAGGCCGCTGGGCGCCGGGAGTTGCCACATGGCCCACATATCGAAACAGCAAGGTGGGAAAGCCGGTCACCCCATACCGGTGGCACTCCTCCAGATCTTCCTGGAACGCCCTTTCCGCCGCCCCGTTCTCCAAATCCGCCCGCCAGCGCTCCACGTCCAGCCCTTCCACCTCGCGCGCCAATATCTCCTGCACATCCCGCCGGGAGATGTTCCGCCGCTCCGTCAACGCGGCCCGACGGAACCGGCGCAGGAGACGTTCCCCGACCGTTTCCCCCTGAAGGAATCCAGCCTTGATCGCGACACAGGCTGGCCATGTCGAAAAGTGCGGGTCATCGAGCTCCAACCATAGCTGCTCGTCGATGGGCTGCCCGGAACGCTCCGAGACCATCCGCCAGTGGGGCGCGACCTGGGCCGGCGTGCGGATGTCGTTCAGGGCATCGTAGAACTCCGCCATATCCCGCACCAGGCCGCCCATCACATAACGGATCCGGATCTGATCCCGGAATGTCTCCCGGATTCGATAGAGCATGGGCTCCGTCGCCCAGCACCACGAGCAATACGGATCCGTGAAATAAGTGATCTCCACCCGCAGGGTCATCCAGGGGCCTCCATCCGAACGCGAATGGTGTTTTCCTTATGCCGAGCGGCATCCCCTCGGCGCCCAACCCCCAGAGAAGACGGCCGGACGAAGGAGAGGCCGCCTTCAACCATCTCCCTCCTCGCCTGAAAGCCCCTCGGGGCATCCAGCATGTCCGGCCAGAAGGAGCACGCGCTCCTCCGGCCACGGGAGGCGTTCGACCCGGAAGACACGCAGGCCTGCCTCCTCCAGCCAGCGTCGAGCCAGCTCCGCCTCGCCGTCTCCGATGACGGTCACGATGATCCATCCCCCCGGTCGCAACCATTCCGACAGCCGGCGGAAGACCCTCCGCCAGCGCGCCGGCTGGAGCAGGAGATCCGGACGCCGGATCAGGATGGCATCGAAACGCCCTCCGAGGGTTTTCGACGAAAGCCGGGCGGCATCCGCGCAGATCCACCGGGCCTCCGGCCAGCGCGCCCGGGCTTGCGCAATCGCCCCTTCATCGAGATCCACGCCGAGGAAATCCACCACCCGTCCGGAGGCCAAGAACTCCCCCGCCTCCTCCGCGGTCCCGCAACCGACATCCAGAAGGCGGATCTCCCCTTCCGGTGGAAGCCAACGCGTCCACATGGCCTTCCGTGCTCTCGTTGAGAGTTGCTGGGGGCCCGGAGCCTTCACCCCCCATGTCCCGACAGGATTAGCCGCACTGTCCAGCAGCCAGATCGCATGCTGGGCCCTCGCCTTCCCATAGGATGACTTCGGGATCCTGGGCGAACGGCTGATCCCACAGGGAGGGGAGCCCGGCGATCCGTCGCCATCCTTCTCCGGATCGCACCCGTTCTACCCGAAGGTCCTCAAAGTAATGATCTAGGACGGCGGCGCGCTCCATCGCCAGCGGTGGAGAGCAATAATCCTCCTCCTCCCATACCGCCTCGCCCGCCTCCGGATCCCAGCGGACGTTCTCCAGGGCGGCCGTCAGAGCCGGGCCGAACGGCTGCATGGCGCGGAATTCCCCCCTTTCCAGCCGGGCCCGCAATTCCGCCACCCGGTCGATCCGCAACCGCGCGCGCACCAGATAGAAGGCCATCGCTTCCTCCAGATCGAGACAGAGAAACAAGCGGGCGAGGCCGCTAAGGCGGCCTCGCCTAGCTGTAAATACCCAAAATGAGGGACGCAATCCGCCTGAGGCACACACCTCCATGTCCATGAGTGAAAGAGCATGCCGTCCCACGGTGCGCCCTTCTCTTCT
>NZ_JANWXB010000179.1 GCF_025055495.1 Thermoflexus sp.
ATCGGATTGGCGGGGGCGCTGTTGATCCTGTGGCTTGGGGCTTCCCGCTGGTTCGCCTCCCTGACCCCTCCCGCCGCCCACGCTCAGGGAACGGGGACCATCACCCACACGACCGTGGCGGATTTCACGCCCGCATGCGCGGCGCGGTCTAATGTTTCGGTGGGGAACCGGGAGGGCGGTGAGCTTCATCTCACCGCCAGCGTGGAGGATGACTTCGATGGGCCCGCACTGGATATCACACGCTGGATTACCAATATCTCAAATCCCGACGCTGGGCGCCATCAAAGCATGATCCTGGCCAACGGGCTCATCACCCTGGATGGCGTCTATCTGCGCTCCGTGCTCACCATGACCCAGTTGCCAAGGTTCTTTGAGGCTCGCGCCCGCTTGATGCAAAGCCCAAACACGTCCGGCACTGTAGATCTGGGGTTCTACCGGGAGAGCGGGCCCCTTCATAACCCGCCTTTCGAAACCAGTTCCATCCGACTGTTTATTCTGGGATACGGTGATCCGAACAATCTGATCGTTCGCGTTCGGGATAATGGAGGGCCGATTGGGGATTACGATATTGACGATCCGGACGAGACTCAGTTCCATGTCTTTCGCATCGAGTGGGAGCAGAATGTAACCCGCTTTTTTATCGATGGCGTGATGCAGATATCGGCGCCCAGCAACACAACGGTGATCACCTCCTGGGTGTTCCTCTATCATCAAACGCCATCGTCTTATGGCAGCACCCCTACGGACATCGATTGGGTCCGCGCCGGGCAATATGCTTCCAGCGGGGTCTTCGACTCATGCCCTCAAGATGCCGGGCAAAAGGTGCGGTGGACCACGCTCTCCTGGAATGCGGTCACCCCCACGGGGACTACCGTGGTTTTCCGCGTTCGCACCTCGATGGATGGAAACACATGGTCCAACTGGTCGGATCCCCTTCCCCCTCCGCCCAACAATATCCCGGAGAACCTGGCCTTCGCCCGATATCTGCAATATCGGGTGGAGATGAGCACCACCAACCCGATGTTCTCCCCCGAGGTCCGGGAGATCGCGATCTCCTATAACCAGCTGGCGGATCTCGTGGTAAGCAAAAGCGCGTCCGCAAACCCGGTTCTGGCAGGAACGGAACTGACCTACACCATCTGGGTGACGAACAGCGGCCCCCTGAACGCTGAAAACGTTCGCGTGACGGATACCCTTCCGAACGGGGTGACCTTGCTCGACATTTCTTCTTCTCAAGGCTCCTGTTCGGATTCGATCTGCGACTTGGGAACGCTTAATGTGGGAAGCACGGCCATCATCACGCTTCAGGTTCGAGTGAACAGCAACACCCCGGATGGAACATTGACCAACCGTGTGACGGCGAGCACGTCCAACTCGGATGATCCGGTCAACAACACGGCCTCCACGACGACGCAGGTTCAAACCCAGGCGGATCTGGCCCTGAGCCTGATCGGTGATCCGGACCCGGTGGTGGCCGGGAACCCGATCACCTACACGGCGGTCCTCACCAACGGGGGGCCTTCGGATGCCCAGGGGGTGGGGGTGACCTTCACCCTTCCCAGCGGCCTCACGGTTCTGGACCTGACGCCCTCCCAGGGCACCTGCGCGACCCTCTCCTGCACCCTGGGCGCCATGCCGGCAGGGGTCACCGCCCGCATCACCCTCACCGCCCGGGTGCCCAGCACCACCCCGGCCGGCTCCCTGACCGCCCAGGCCCAGGCGGCGGCTTCCACGCTGGATCCTACTCCCGCCAACAACACGGCCTCCGCGACCACGCAGGTTCAAACCCAGGCGGATCTGGCCCTGAGCCTGATCGATGATCCGGATCCAGTGGTGGCGGGCCGTTCGCTGGTCTATCGCCTGGTGGCCACCAACCAGGGACCATCGGATGCCCGGAGCGTCCGGA
>NZ_JANWXB010000332.1 GCF_025055495.1 Thermoflexus sp.
TCCTGGAAGCGCTTGCGGAAGAACTCGGCCACGCCCTGTCCGTAGGTCGTCTTGTCATGGATCACGAAAGCGGTCTTGACCTTCAGCTCATTGAAAGCGAACTCAGCTCCCACGGCGCCCTGCACGTCGTCGCGCCCGCACACCCGGTTCGTCACCAGGTAGCCGCGGTCGGTGATGCAGGGGTTAGTGTTAGCCGGCGAGACCATCACCAAGTCAAAGTCTTTATAGGTTTCCGAGGATGGGATGGCCACGCCGGAGTTCAGGTGGCCGATCACCGCCAGGATGTCGGGATCGTTGACCAGCTGCTTCGCATTCGCCACCCCCACATCCGGCTTGGCCTGATCGTCGAAGGGAACGAGCTCCACTTTGAAGCCAAGGGCCTCGATGGGGCCTTTCAGTTGCTCAATCGCCAGTTGAGCGCCGTTTTTGATGCCCTCGCCCAGGGCAGCCTGACCGCCGGAGAGCGGGCTCTGGGTGGCGATCTTGATGGTGCCCTTCACCGCTGGCGTGGGCGTCGCGGCGGGGGCGGCTGGCGTAGGCGTTGCCGCCGGAGCCGCCGGCGCTGGAGTGGGGGTTGGAGTAGCCGGCGCACAAGCGGCCAACAGCAGGCTGAACACCATCAGACCGATCAGAATCCTGGAGAACCTCATGGCCTCCTCCTCTTAGCAGGGTGTTGAAGGGATAAGTTTGTGGAAATAGCGGTCATCGGAGGGAAACCATATCCCTCGCTGAGGCTTCTCCCCCACATGGGGGAAGACTTTTATGGTCCGCGCCCGAGGCACCTCCTTCCTGAAGCGGGAGTTTATTTCAAATTTTAGAGAACCGCAGGATATCTGTCAAGGCCAGCCGAGGCTGTTTGAAAAGCCTTGAGCTGAGATTCCCAAAGGCATCTGGTAATGCTTGTTATCACCCCTGGAAGCCTGATCATCCGGCCTCCAGGCGCTCGATATCGGCTTCCGACACCCCCAGCGCCTGGAGCTCCTCTCGAAGGTTGAGCTTGAATCGCTGAAGCCAATAGATGGGGACTTTCAGGTTATAGAGAAAGATCTGTTCGTTGAGCTCGGCGATCCGACGGGCGAAGGCCCGCAGGGCCCGATCCCATTCCGCCTCCACCCCTTCCCGCTCCGCCCGGCTCCGGGGATCCGTCCTCCCCTCCAGAGCGCGCAGGGCTTCCTCTCGCCACCGCATCGTCCGCTGCAGATCCCGCCGGGCGAGCTCAATCCCCCGACGGATCGCCAGATCCGCTTCAATCCACTCGGGGCGGGCGTCGTTCTGCCGAAGGATATGATAGGCGATGGCCAGTCCAGGATCCAGATAGGGATTTTCCTCCAGCTGAAGCGGCTTCCCCTTCCCCGGGAGATGATCGAACTCCCCGTGCCGGATCGCTTCCAGGATCTTCTGTTCCACCCATTCGCCCCAGTTGACCATAGAAGCTATCCTGATAGGTAATCTTCCACAACTTCGCCGGCCTCATCCCAGGCGCATCTCGCTGGAGTGGCCGGGGAAGACCTTCGCCTGAGGATTGATATAGGTCGCCGCGTAGTTCACCGCTGTCGCCGCCTGGGCGAATCCGACGACAATGAGATTCAGCGGCTCCGCTCCTTCGGGCGCCGTGATGTCTCCGGCCGCATAAACCCCCGGCAGGTTGGTCTCCATCCGGGCATTCACCTTGATGTAACGATTCCCAACTGACTCCAGCCCCCACGTCTTGATGGGCCCCAGATCCGCCTTAAACCCCAGGCTCATAATGATGGCATCCACCGGGATGATGGTCTCCTCACCTGTCCGGTTGTTGAAGATCACTGCCTCACGAACATGGCCATCTGGCCCCGGATGGATCGCCTTCAACTCGTGGAAGAGGCGGATATCGATGTTCGAGCGCATCAGCTCAGCAACGCTGCCTGGATGGGCACGGAACTGATCGCGGCGATGGATCAGCGTGACATGGGCGGCGAAATCCTTGAGGTTCAGCGCCCAGTCCACCGCTGTGTCGCCTCCGCCCACGATGAGC
>NZ_JANWXB010000383.1 GCF_025055495.1 Thermoflexus sp.
ATGCAGAACCACGGCCCGGATAAGCCCCAGGGGACGAAGAGGGAAAGACTTTCCCGGATCAGCCGGGAGGTTTCCCGCCAGATCCTGCCACGCCGGCTCCGGCACTCCGGGCACCGGCACCTTCGCTTCCTCCAGGATCCGACGGGCCAGCTCCCGGATCTTTGCGCTGAGGATAAAGCGATGGGATCCCTCCGGAGCGAGCCGGTCTCCGGATCGTTCCTCCGCTCGGGATCCTTCTGGAAAAAGCTCTCGCACGGTTTGGATCTGGGAGGGTCCCAATCGAAGACGGGTCATCAACCATGCACAAAGGCGGGCTGCTTGATCCATTTGCGCCATGGAAGGCGCTTGATCCGCGCTCCATCCCGCCAGCCCGATTCCGACGCTCACCCGCCCATATCCCCCCGCATGATCCGTCATCGCTTCCAGCGGGAGCGTCCAGAAGACCCGCCCGTCGGCCGTGAGATAAAAATGATAGGGAAAGCCCGGCCGTCCGCCCTGTTCCGCCAGGAAGGCCCCCAGGGCTTCGGGGGACAAATCCCCCGGAACCGCCAGCGGATGCAGGATCAGCCAGCGGATCAGCTCCGGAGGGCGTCGCGGCCACGGCGAGCGTTTTCGTCGGGGGAGGATGGGCTCGATCCATAACAAGGAAAGGTTCAAACGCCGGAGATCTGCATCGGCCCATGGTCGGGGGACGATCGGCACGGCCCGCGGGTCTCCTTCCATTTCTACATCCACAGTCCGGACCCATCCGATCTGCTCGTCGAACTGGACCTGCCACCACCCTCGATCCGGAGTGGCCGTTCGGGCGACCCCCCGGTAGCCCCTGGGAAGTTCTATGAGGACAGGAGCGCGGATAGATGGGGTGAGGCGGAGCGCTGTCGGTCGGCGCAGAGTAAGGAGAACGGGAACCGGCCGATCCACTGGGACGTTCTGGAGATCTCCATGGAAGATGAGGACGTCACGAGGCAACCATCCCCGACGGCCCGTCTCGGGCTGAAGCCAGGAATACCATTCCCGATCCTCCGTGCAGGCCATCGCGATCCCCATGAGACCTTTCGGAAGGGGATCCCCCCATGCCTCCCCGCCCGGGCGAAGGCGAAGCCGCGCTTCCTGGCGGAGGGTTGCCCGGGGATAACGCTGGAACCCTACATCCCATCGGAAGCGCGCCGCCAGCGCACGATCCAGATCGTTCAGCAAACGCTCCTTGCCTTCCATGAACCAGGGATCCACGCGCTGCCAGCGATAAAGGATCATACACCGGATGGGGGGATGAGCCGGCTCCGCATTCCAGCGATGGATCTCCGCATAGGCCTCCGCGATCCATCCCGTATCGTCATCCGGCCAGGGGATCGGCTGCCCCTGGCGATCGCCCATAGAGGCCTCGGTGATGAAGATCGGCAGGTGGCGCAAATACGACGGGATGACTTCGATGAAATCTTGATAGGCTCGAAAGCCGCGATGGCGGCTCTCATACGGCGGAGGACAGCGCGCCTCATCGGCGAGGGAGCGGGGATCCGGGCTCTGGCTGGCCACGTGAAGGGCGATGCCATCCAGACCCTCGCCGATCGCCGTCAGGACATCGTGGAAATAAACCACCCAATCGCCTGTGGGGTTTTCAGGGTAACGGAGCACGGCCGTGAAGGGCGCCACGGCCGCGGGGATCACTGCATCCTCCTCATGGCCGGGTTGGTTGCGGATCCATTCCCGGCACTGTCGAAAACAGCGCGCATAGCGCTCCGGGGTGATCCATTCGGCCGCTTCGAAACGACGGATAGAGGGATCGATGCGAGCGCCGGGTTGCTGCTGAGGGTGATTGGGCTCGTTCCCGATAATCCAGACGTGGGCACCAGGGGACGCCGCGACGAAGCGGGCACAGCGTCGGGCGAAGGCCTCGTAACGGTCAGAGGGTGGGAGCGTGCCGTTTGGGTATCGACCGTGGTTCAGCACGACGAGAACGCCGAAACCCGCATCGGCCCATGTCTGATAGATCGACCCGCGCCCGCTGCCATCCTCCGGGTCGGCCCCGATGGTCTCCTCGAAAACCACCCACCCGGTCAGGCCGGCCGCACGGAACCGCTCCCGCCATGGGCCGGGATCATGGATTCCGTAAAGGTAAACCGGCCATGATCTGGGCATATCCAGCCCCTGGCATTGAAGTTCATCCTCCGGATGCCTGGATGGGTTCTCCACCCAGAACGCCCATCGGGGATTAAGGGAGCTGAGCCGAGGGCCTTCAGTCCCCAGCCAGATCCCCAAAGACGCTATCGCTCCTCTCGAAGGAAACCTGCTCGCACCACAAAACGACGAACCCGTTCCCGGAACTCCGGCTCGAAGAGCATAGGGTCTGTGGTGGTTACGATCGCCTGCTCCACATCTTCCAGAGCTCGGAGCAGATAGCGCCGGCGTTCCCCATCCAGCTCCGCCATCACCTCGTCCAGCAACAGCACAGGGCTTTCCTGAAAGATAGAGGCCAGCCAACGAGCGGCCGCCAGCTTGAACGCCAGGATCGCTGTCCGCTGTTGCCCGCGCGAGCCGTAAAGGCCCACATCCACGCCGTCCACAATGAAACGGAAGTCATCCCGATGAGGGCCAATTCGGGTTGTTCCCCGCCGGATATCCTGCGACCGCTCGCGGAGCAGGGCGCGTCGGAAAGTTTCCCTCAATTCAACTTCCTGGAGCCTCTCCCCCCATGTCAGCACCCCCAGCGCCATCTGCCCCTCCGCCTGAAAGGGATCCAGGCTTGGCACATAACGCAACAACATGGGCTCCCCTCCGCTGAGGGCCTTATGGATGTCCTCGGCATAGCGGGCGATGGCTTGCAGGGCACGGGCCCGCTGATCCATCAGCGGGGCCCCATAGCGAGCCACCGACTCATCCCACAGATCCAATTGCGCCGGGTCGCTCCCCTCTTCTTGAAGACGGCGGAGCAGGGCGTTGCGCTGGGAAAGGGCCCGCTGGTAAGCCGCCAGGATCCGGGCAAAGGCCGGCGAGGTCTGAGCAATGAGGAGATCCAGCAACCGCCGTCGCTCCACCGGAGGCCCTCCGACCACCTCCACATCCTGTGGAGTAAACAGGACGACCGCAGCCTGCCCGAAGAGATCCAGCACCCGATGAGGGATCCCATTGATGCGCGCCTGCTTACGAATCGGGGCCGTCTCCGGAGCAAGGATCGACTGGGAAGGCCCACTCCCTTCCGCAACCAGCGCAAGCTCCAGACGAACCGGACCATCCTTCCGCACAAATTCAGCGATCACGCGGGCGAACGGCATGGGGTCCTGCCAGGCAGCCCAATGGATCAGTTCCCGATCGCTGCTGGTGCGGAAGGAATGGCCCATCGCCGCATAGGCGATGGCCTCCAAGAGGTTGGTTTTCCCCTGGGCGTTCCCGCCGTAAACCATGATCACCCGCGGCTCCAATCGCCACTCGAGCCGCGCGTAGTTTCGAAATTGGGTCAAGCTGAGCGATCGCAGCCACATCCCTAAACGCCGCGCGAAAGATTCCAACTCACGCTCATGCACCCCATCATCCGGTTCTCTCCTGCTGCTTCGCTGGGGGAGAGGAGGTCAAGGTTGAAAGGACAGGGCAGACGTTTCGTCGCCCTCCCGCCCCCCAGCCCTCAGGGTTACAACAGAACAGGATGAGGCTGGTGTTTCCCGAAAGAGACGCTGACCGTTCGATTTCCCCCACAGAGTCAGATTATAATCATAGCAGATCACCGGCATTTATTTACAAGTAGAAGTTGCCCAGTTCGCTTCCTCAGGGGGCTATGGGGACAGGGTCATCCCACCTCGTCTAACCGACTCCCAACCGTGTAACTCCAAGGTAAGGTAGGCTCATGCAACCTCCTGCCCTGGCCCCCTGGGGGATTTCGGGAAGGGCGGGGCCGCCTTCGGTGACCCTGCCCCCAGGCGGAGGGTCAGCACCTTCCGTGTTCACCTCCGCACACCCGGCGCTTCCCGACGATGGGACGAAGGCAAGTCCCTCTGCGTCCACCCGCAATGCGGCGCCCTCCGAGGCATGCGGGGTGTCGGGTGCTTCCTCTTCGGGGCGGGGAGAACCACTGGGTTTCCAAACGGGATATCGGAGGTGGGGTAATGGTAGGGGCGAAAAATTTTTCGCCCCTACCCAGGTGGGGTCCTTTCGCCCCGCTCATTCCGCCCTCAACGGCGCCAATCCTGTAAATCGCGTTCAGGCTGAAGGTCGATAGATGGAGAGGAGGCGAAACATGGAGAAGCATCCTCTGAATCCCGCTCCCACCATCAGTGTGCCCAGGGTTGTGGAGCGGGCCGCTCCTGTTCCTCGATGGCTACGAGCCATAAAGGAAGTCCGGCATCGCCTGGAGAGCGGGCTACCAGTCCTTCTCATCACCCCCTCCCTGATCGCAGTGTTGATTTTTGTCTACGGGTTCATCGGATGGACCGTCTACATCTCGATGACTCGATGGAACGATGTGCTGCCGGACTACACGTTCGTTGGACTTCGGAACTATGTTGGACTGTTTCAAACTCCACGGTTCCAGGCAGATATCCGCAATACAATTGTCTTCACGACCCTTTTCCTGCTGGGGGCGATCGTGGTGGGCTTCTTTGCCGCCCTTTTGCTGGACCAGCGGGTGAAAGGGGAAACGTTTTGGCGCAGCGTGTTCCTCTTCCCCATGGCCATCTCCTTCATCGTGACCGGCATCGCCTGGCAATGGTTGTTCAACCCCCAAACCGGGATCAATCTTCTCCTGAAATATGTAGGTTACCCGGGGCCGTTGCCGCGCTGGTTCACGGATCCCACCATCCTGTTCGGCGTGAAGGTGGGGGCGATCCAGGTAGGGATCCCGGTGGCGTTGATCCCGGTGGTGATCGCGGCCACCTGGCAGCTTTCGGGATTCACCATGGCGATGTATCTGGCTGGCCTGCGTGGGATCCCGGAGGAATTGCGGGAAGCCGCTCGGGTGGATGGGGCGAGCGAGTGGCAGATTTACCGCTATGTGATCCTGCCGCTGCTCCGGCCGGTCACCCTGAGCGCTCTGATTGTGCTGGGGCATATCTCCTTGAAGATCTTTGATCTTACTGTCGCGATGACGGGTAGCGGCCCGGGGTTTGCCACCGATATGCCTGCCTACTTTATGTTCGAAACCACGTTCCGGGGGAACCATTTCGCCCAGGGGGCCGCCATCGCCACCTTGATGCTGCTCATGGTAGCCGCCCTGATCATCCCTTACCTCCGTTACAGTTTGCGCCGGGAGACTGAGCTATGAAGATCGGACGGATCTGGATCTATATAGCTCTGCTTGTTCTCACCCTCTTTTATCTGTTGCCCGTTTATATCTTGCTGCTGACCGGCCTGAAGAGCTTCGCCGAGGCGGATCTGACGCGGATGTGGAACTGGCCGACCCAGCCCTCGCTGGCCGCCTTCGCCAAAGCGTGGGATAAGCTCTCGCCGAACTTCATGAACAGCGTCTACCTGGTGATCCCAGCCACTCTGATTTCTTCCTTTATTGGCTCTATCAACGGCTACGTCCTGGCCCGGTGGCGCTTTCGGGGCTCAGAGATCCTGTTTCCAGCCATCCTCTTTGGGATGTTCATCCCCTACCAGAGCATCCTGATCCCGCTGGTTCGCTTCCTCCAGTCGATTGGCCTCTATGGCTCCATCCCGGGGCTCATCCTGGTTCACGTCGTTTACGGCATCCCCATCACCTCCCTGATCTTCCGCAACTACTACGCATCGATTCCTGGCGAGCTGGTGGAGGCCGCTAAAATCGATGGGGCCTCCCTGCTCGGCATTTATCGCTGGGTCATGCTCCCCCTGTCCCAACCCGGGTTCGCCGTGGTCGCCATCTGGCAATTCACTCAGATCTGGAACGATTTCCTGTTCGCCGTCACCGTGACCAACAAGCCAGCTCAGCAACCGATCACCGTGGCGTTGCAGAACCTGGCAGGGAGCCAGATCATCGAGTGGAATGTCCAGATGGCTGGCGCGCTGCTGGCTGCCATGCCAACGCTGTTGGTTTACATCTTCCTCGGCCGTTTCTTCCTGCGAGGGTTGCTGGCAGGGGCTCTGAAGGGATAGACGAATGGGGAACTCAGGATATATAAAAACCCCGGCAGTCCGCCGGGGTTCTGGTGCCCGGGGCGGGATTTGAACCCGCACGGCCTGAAGGGCCAGCGCCCCCTCAAGACGCCGCGTCTGCCTATTCCGCCACCCGGGCGAAACCATTAACAATTATACCAGCGGTCCACCGCTGCGACAAGAGTGATATATTCGAGGAGTCCGTCGAGCTTTCCCGAGGAGGCTCACAGTGAACAGCTTGCTCCGACGTGCAGGAAATCTTCTCCTGTTTGCCATACTGGCCACCGGATTGATCGGATCCGCGTTCCTGAGCGGATTCGCGGTGGCGTGGGGGATGAGCGCGGGGTCTCCCCGGACCCCGCACGCCGCGCCGGCCGTGTCCACACCGGCTCCGCCCCCTCAGGATCTTCAGCAGGCATTCAAGATCTTCTGGGAGGCATGGAAGCTGGTTCAGGACGAATACTATGGGGAGATCCCTGCCCCCCAGACGGTGGCCTATGGCGCGATCCGGGGAGCGCTTCAGACCCTCGGCGATCCCTACACTTCGTTCATCGAGCCGAAGATCGCACGGATCCTTCAGGAAGACGCCTCCGGCCAGTTCGAGGGGATCGGGGCACTGGTGCGGATGAATCGGGATAATAAATTGGAGATCGTGCGCACGTTTGAGGGCTCCCCGGCCCAGAAGGCTGGCCTGCGAGCCGGGGATCTGGTGGTCAAGGTCAACGGCCAGTCCATCGTCGGCTACAGCATCTACGAGGCCATCGCCCTGATCCGGGGCCCGGCAGGGACCTCTGTGACTCTCACCATCGAACGTCCCGGCCAGCGCGATCCCCTCGAGGTGACCGTCACCCGAGCCCGCATCACCATCCCCATTGTGGAAACCCGCATGCTTCCCGAAAACATCGCATACGTTCAGTTGTTCGATTTCAGCGCCCAGGCGACGCGACAACTCCGGGAACAGTTGAAAGCGCTGCTCGCCCAGAACCCGCGGGGTCTTATCTTGGATCTGCGCGACAATCCCGGTGGGTTCCTCGATCAGGCCATCCAGGTCGCCGACCTCTTCCTGAGCGAAGGAGTGGTCGCCTACGAGCGGATGAAGGATGGCGAGGAACGGGTGTTCCGTTCGAAGAGCGGCGACATTGCGGAGAAGATCCCGATGGTCGTGCTGGTGAACGCAGGCAGCGCCAGCGCCTCGGAGATCGTGGCCGGCGCCCTGCAGGACCGTGGCCGGGCCCGGCTGGTCGGGGAGCGGACCTTCGGGAAAGGCTCGGTGCAGCTCTCCCACACCCTCTCGGATGGCTCCGAGCTGCGGGTGACCATCGCCCGCTGGTTCACCCCGAACAATCGGGCGATCCACGGGGAGGGATTGAACCCCGACGTTGAAGTGAAGGTGGAACCTGGGCCGGAAACTGGCGGCGCAGATCCCCAGTTGCAGCGTGCGATCGAGGTCCTGCTCCAGGGACCATGAGCCTATGGGCGGCCGGCATCCGATCGGGTTGGCCGATAGCGGGATCCTCCTCGCCCTGGCCGGATGGATCGCCCTCCTCTATTGGCCGTTCTGGTCAGGGGATCCCCGGATGCAGGCGGCCTTCCGCCCTGGGGATCTGACAGAGCACCATTATCCCTTCGCGGCGTATGCCCACCGACGCCTCCAGACGGGGCAGCTTCCCCTCTGGGATCCTTACACGCTCGGCGGCCATCCCTTCGCAGCGGACATCCAGGCCCAGGCGTTCTATCCGGTCCGATGGCTGACGGCCCTGCTGGCGCTGGGCTCCCCCCTGGGCATTCGGGGCTACGTAGCCGAGACGATCGCCCACCTGATCCTCACGGCCTGGGGCGCGTATGGGTTCTTCCGCCGGATCTCCGGGGATCGGGCCGCTGCTGCCTTCGGTGCCTTTGCCTGGAGCCTGAGCGGCTATCTCACCGGTTATCCGCTCCAGGATCCTCCTATCATCGCCAGCGCGACATGGCTGCCCTGGCTCCTTTGGGCCCTGGCCGGGCTGTTCTCCAGATCCCCTCATCCGAACCGATGGCGGATGCTGGGGATCTTCGCCTGGGCGATGGCCTTCCTGGGGGGCCACACGCAAACGGCCTTCTATGTTTATGCGATCGCCCTGGCTTTCAGCGGCGCGCAGATCCTGAGGGTGCCCTCGGCCCGGGGCCAGGGGCTTCGGGAACTTCTCCATGTCCTCGTCCTGGGCACCGGATGGGCTGCCACGCCGCTCCTGGCGACGGCGGAGTTGATCCCCTGGATCGAACGGACGAGCTGGACGTTCCCTCAGCGGGCTGGAGGATTCGAGCTGTGGGAGCTCTGGGGAATGTTCTGGCCCCAGCTCACCCTGTGGTCCCCGCTCTATGTAGGGATCCCCACGGTGGTCCTCGCAACTTACGGGCTGACCTCGGGGCTGGGGAAGAACGCCTCGATCAGCCTGTGGGGAGGGCTGGCCGGGTTGGGGCTCCTGCTGACCCTTGGCGGCGAAGCCGCCCTTTATCCGGCCTTTGTCCGCGGGTTCCCCTTTCTGGAGTTCTTCCGGAATCAGGAGCGAGCCGCACTCATTGTCGCGTGGTCGCTGATCGCACTGGCTGTGCTAAACTGGCCCCCTTCCCCCGGGGAGTCTTTCCAGCGGACGCTGGGTCTGTTGACCGGCATCATAGGGCTCCTGCTAATGGGGATCCTGATCGGGATTCAGGCTCAGGATTCTACGCAATGGCCACGCCTGCACCGCCTGTTCTCCCAGGCGATGTGGCCGTGGGGAGCACTGGTGGGAACCTGGCTTCTTTTGCGAGCATGGCCCCGGACGCGCTGGGCGCTGGTGGCCCTGCTGGCGCTGGATGTGGGATCCGTGGCCTGGCGGACAGCGGAAGCGGGCCATCGGGTATGGCAAAACCCTGAACGGATCGCTGCTCCACCGTTGGATCCTGCCTCCCTTCCCGCCGCATGGCCTCCCTATCGGGTGGATACCCGGGGGCTGGCGAGCGGCAACTGGCCGGCTCAGGTCGGCATCGAGGACCTCCATGGGTCAGTGACCCTGTCGTTGCGCGCTCTGGAGCGATTCCGTCGGGAAGTGCCCGGGGAACGGGTCTGGGCCCTGATGGGCGTAGGTTGCTATCTTCAACGTCCCGACGAGCCTCCCCTTCCCTTCCCATCCCAACACCTTCAAACCATAAGCTTTCACGAATCCACCCTTGAGCTATATTGCCTGGAGAAGCCCTTCTCGCGCTTTCATATGATCTATGAGGCAATGGTTCTGGATGATGAGACAGCGATACGTGCTTTACGGGATGCCGCCTTCGATCCCCTTCGGACAGTGATCCTGGATCGGCCCTGGCCCATGCCCGGGTTGTCTGTTCCCTCAGTCCCGCCCCGAATCACCCTCCAGGGCTGGGCGCCGGAAATGTTGCGGCTGGACGTCTGGACGGAACGACCGGGCTTCCTAGTGATCGGGGATGTCTGGTATCCGGGCTGGCGGGCGTGGATCGATGGGAGGCCCGCTCCGGTGCTGCGGGCCTACACCACCCTCCGCGCCATCCCCATCCCGGCGGGAGCGCATCAGGTGGTCCTTCGTTATGAGCCGCTTTCCGTTCGCGCCGGCCTGGTCCTCTCGGGGATCGCCATCCTGATCACCCTGGCCGGCCTGGGGCCTCGACGCCTTTTACGGCCCTCACGGCCTCGCGGTTTGGGGTCTCTTCGCTGACCGATGTGGACTCCAGACCAACATGCATGGTGATCTTTTGGGGCTGGGGCGCCGCCGAAGGCAACGCCCCAACCCCAAAACCCGCGGGAGAGCTCGGAAGTTGCACATAGCATCTATGGTCCTCACAGCTGCCATGTCTCTCCCCAATCGCGCAGGCGAGCGCGATACTCCGCGCGCTCATAGCGATCCGGGGCGAAGGCCGGGGCATAATCCGGCAGGGGCTCCCCCAGCACATGAGCGGCGAGCAATTCCCCCGCTGCCAGCGCCGCCATCACCCCGAAGCCGGACAGAGCTCCTATTGCATAGGCACCTTCCACGGGAAGAGGACCAATCAGGGGCCGGTTCTCCGGGGTCTTCACGTAATATCCCCCGTCCACCACCGGCCGGGGCATGCGCCCCCAGTAGATCGCCAGCCCGGGGATCACAGCCGTCAGACCCCGCAGCACGACCTCCGGGAACAGGGGATCCTCCGGCAGCGGAAAAATCGGTTCCAGGGGCCGTGTCTCATAGGGCCAGAGCATCAGCACATACGGGCTCTCTACTCCACCCTCCGGCCGCAGGTGCGCCCCGCCGGGAAGGGTTTCCAGCAGATCCGTGCGCTCCATCTCCTCCAGCAGTTCCCGCTCTTCTTCCGACCACGGCAGCTGCTGCGGATCCGCCCAGATGATCAGCGGCGCATCCCGCGGGACCACCTTCGCTTCGTCCCGGAACATCACCTTCCGATGCAACTCGCAGAAGACCGGAAGATCCACTCCCAGCATCCGGTTGACCTCGCTGAAGAAAGGCCCGGCGGCGTTCACCAGGCATCCGGTCTCCACTCGTTCCTCCATCCCCGGGATGGCCAGCCGCACCGCCCGGATTCGGCCTCCTTGAACCTCCACGCCGATGAGGCGAGCCGTTCGAAAGATCGTTCCCCGGCTGCGGGCCTGCTCCAGGAGCTTCATGCCCAGGCCGTAAGCGCTCAGCCAGCCGCACCGGCGAACATGAAGAACGGCCACCGTTCGCTCCGAAAGATAGGGGAAACGACGGCGGATCTCCTCCGGATCCAGGAACACATCCACGCCGTCCGGCGATCCCTCAAAGCCATCCGGCGGTGATGGAACATAAACAGGATCTGAAGGAGACCTTTCGTGGCGGCGGACCAGGCCAGCGCCATAATAGGCGGCTTGTTCGGCGGCCCGGAGGAGCTGTTCCGCCCGGGATGGGTCAGCGGTGACGTAGAGGTAACCCCGACGGTTCATACAGAACGCGTTCCCAGAGGACCGGGCCAGCTCTTCCATGAGATCGATACTCCGATTCATCAGGCGGACCATCGCGTCATCCGGCCCGGGCCACCAATTGCGATACGCTTCGGTGGATTTGTCGCTGGTCAGACTGAGGGGTGCCCCTCGATCGATCAGGAGGATGTGGAGGGACGGTTGACGAAGGGTCAGATGATAGGCGGCGGAGATCCCGGCGATCCCCGCTCCGCAGATCACAATGTCTACGGCTTTCATGTCGGATGTTCGCCCTCGGAACGCATAGAGGGACAGGCCGGGCAGATCGTCCGGCTCGCTGAACCCTCTTCATCCCTTTCCGACCGCGCGATCCTGCGCTTTGCCCGATAGGCGAAGAGCCCGATCAGCACGAGGGGCCAAGCGTGGAAAAGCACAGGCGCGCCACAATCCGGGCACGGCAACATCCCCGCGCCGAGCAGGCCTGCACCCCCAACCCAGAAGCGAACCCTCAGGCGCCGGATATAGTCTCCGATCGATCCTCTCGTCCCCATCACCGGCGGATCCTCAGAGACATCCGGAGAGTGGGAAGTTGACTGGAACCTCAGCCCTCCGGCTCGAAATCCGGGGATCCTTCCAAATCGGTTTCCCCTCCGTTCCCACCGTTTCGGCGGCCGCAGGTGCAGTTCTCTCCATTGTGGCACGGCTTTTCCGCCTTCTGCTGGAGCGCTTTGAGCTCCTCCAGAGGCTGGAGCTGATCCTTAGGGACCTCGTGGATCTGATCGCCCACGCGGACCAGGGCCGCCTCTTTCAGCGGGAGGACCTCCACCACCACCCCTTCCCCGTGAGGAGTCATCACCGCTTTGCCCTTCTTGGGCAGCTCTTGCTTGGCCCGGACGTATTGCTCATATTCATAAATCAGACAACATCGAAGCCGTCCACACATCCCGGTGATGTCCTCGGGGTTCAGGGAGAGGCCCTGTTCCTTAGCCATCTTGATTGAGATCGGACTGAACTCGGTAAGGAAGAGGGAACAGCACCGGGTTTCCAGGCCGCAGGCCCCCATTCCCCCGACAATCTTGGCCACGTCTCGCGGGCCGATCAGCCGGAGTTCCACCTCCCGTCCCCGGTAGGCTTCCGCCAGCCGTTGCCGCAGAGGTTCCAGATCGACCTTCTCCTCGGTATGATAGAGGAATGAGATGTGCTTCCCGTCGAAGGAGATCTCCACCTTAACGATTTTGACCGAGAGGCCGAGCTGGCGAGCGTGGTCCCGAGCCACCACCAGGGCTTCGATCTCCTTTCGCTCCCAGTATTTGCGGATCGCCAGATCGCGGTTCGTGGCGGGCCGTTCCACCGGTCGCAACGGCCCTTCGATGCGACCTGCGCTGGGCATTCCCAGCGAGACCACCCGGCCGATCTGCTGACCCCGTGGAGTCCCCACGATCACCCAGTCCCCGATCTGCAACTCGTAAGGGCCCGGATCGAAATGGTAGATTTTGCCGACCGGGTGGAACCGCACTCCCACCACTCGCTCGACGGCGACTGGGGTCGTCATGGCATCGCCTTTATCCATAAGAGACTCTTCGCATCATTAGGCGAGGGATAACCCGATCGCTCTTGAGCGGGCAAGGCCGCTGAAGGCGGCCTCGCCCGCCCCCACAAATCCATAGAGTGATATCCATAGAGTGATAGCTCAGAGGCGACAGGGCCCCCTCGGGGGTCCTGCCCACTTCTGAATCCCTACTCGATCATCACCCACTCGATCCCTGGAACCACCATTCGCCAGCGGATGTCGAAGCGCCACAGGCCGGCCTCGCGGGCCATGCGGTAGGCCTCCTCCATCTCCTGGCGGAACACCCGGCGGTTGATCTCCGCGTGACGAGGATCCGTCTTCGCCTTCCAGGCGGGGTGATATTGATCCATGATATTCACATACGTATCCCTTGAAAGCCCAGCCAACCAGCGCATGATCTCTCGTGTTTCATCCAGCAAGCCGGGCATCACCAGATGGCGCACCAGCACCCCTCGAACCGCCAAGCCCTCCTCATCGACCTTTAACTCCCCCACCTGCCGGTGCATCTCCGCGATGGCCTGGCGAGCGACCTCCGGGTAATTCGAGGCCAGCAGATACTTCCGGCTTCGCTCAGGGGTCCAGAGTTTGAAATCCGGCATATAGATATCCACCAGCCCCTCCATCACCCGCAGGCTCTCCATGCTATCGTAGGCGCTGGTGTTATACACCAGGGGGATCCGCAGGCCCATCTCGATGGCGTAAGGGAGGGCCTCCACGATCTGCGGCACGACATGCTCCGGCGTGACGAAGTTGATGTTATGGCATCCCATCTCCTGAAGACGGATCATCAGCTGGGCCAGCTCCTTTGGCGTGAGCTCCACCCCTTCCCCCAGCTGGCTGATTTCATAATTTTGGCAAAACACGCAGCGCAAATTGCACCACGAAAAGAAGATCGTCCCGGAGCCCCGCCACCCCCGCAACACATCCTCTTCCCCGAAGTGGGGAAAGGCGCTGGAGACGCGAGCGTAGCGCCCCACCCGACAAACCCCGAACTCATTCGCTAAGCGATCGACCCCTTTGCAGAGACGGGGGCATACGCAACAAGATGGCCCCAGATGGGAAAGCGCTTCCTCCACCTTCTCCTTCAGGCGGCCTTCTTCATAGGTTGTCAAGTAAGCGGGGATGAAATCGCGGCGGGGGATCACGAAACGACCGTCCCCTTGGACCTCCCGAGGGATCACCCAGCGACCCATCGCCACCTCCCCTCTCCTAATGCGCAGAAGTGCCCAGGCTCCTTTCCTGGCTGGCCTTCCCTTCGCTCTCAGATATCGGATGAAGCACCTTGAACGCCCGATCCATCACCCCGAACCGTTGCGGAAAGCGCCTCCTCCAGAACCTCCGAGAGATGCCGGACCTGAATCGGAAGCCGGGCGCGGCGAGCCCCCCACTCCAGCTGGAGCAGGCACCCCGGATTGGCGGTGACCACCACCGAGGCCCCCGTCGAGGCGATATCGGCCATCTTCCGCTCCAGCAACCGACGGGACATCTCCGGATGGGTCAGGTTGTAGATGCCGGCGCTCCCACAACATCGGTCGGCATCCGGAAGTTCGCGGAACGTCACCCCCCGCATCCGAAGCAGCAACGCCCGGGGCGGCCGGCGCACCCCCTGGACGTGGCTCAGATGGCATGGCTCATGATACGTGATCCGCAGCCCTTCCGCTACGGGGGCAAGGCCTTCCGGCCAGATCGCCTCCAGCCACTCGCTGAGATCGCGGACCCGGGCAGCGAAGGCGCGGGACCGATCCGCCCATTCCGGATCATCCGCGAGAAGATGCGAGTATTCCTTCAGGAAGCCGCTGCACGCCGCGCAATCCGCCACGATGGCGTCCAGCGGACCCAGGGCTTCGAAGGCGGCGATGTTGCGCCGGGCGAACCGCCGCGCCGTCTCCCGCAGGCCCTGATCGTCCTGCGGCGCCCCACAGCAGACCTGGTCCGAGGGCACCACCACCGCGCATCCCAAGCGCTCCAGGAGGCGAACGCTGGCCCGGACCACATCGCCATACACGGCGTTCATCACACAGCCCAGGAAGAACCCCACGCGGTAGCGGGCCCCCGATGGAGATGGCCGGCCCTCCAATTCCCTCCGGACGGGAGGGGTGGGGCGTGGGACCAGATCCAGGAGATCTCGCAGGCCGGGGAAGAAGGCGGACAGCCAGCGGGCCAGGGGGATCAACCCCATGCGCCAGGCCCAGCGCAACGGGAGCGCCGCCCATTCCGCCGCCCGGGGCGAGCCCAGGGCTTTCTCCAGCAGCATCCGAAGCCACCAGGGGCGGGGACGTTGAACGGCAGCGGCCGCCCGCCCGGCCACGATCGACTCCCCAATGGCCACCCCCGCCGGGCAGACCGTATCGCAGGCCCGGCAGTCCAGACAGTGATACAGATGGGCCTCCACCGTCTCATCGAGGGGCAGCCGCCCCTCCTCCACCGCCCGCAAGAGGGCCAGCCGACCCCGGGGGGATTGGATCTCCAGCAGGGTCTCCTGATAGGTCGGGCAGACCGGGAGGCACCGCGCGCATCGCACACAGGCCTGGAGGATGTCATACTCCGGACCCTCGATGAGCCGCACCTGCGGGCCGGGGATCGGCCGGAAGATCCATTCGATCATTCGATGAATGGCTGGCGCCCTCGGCTGCGAATCCATGGCTTCCTCTTCCTAATCAGGCTCTTCCCAAATTCTAACCCACATGTCGTATCTCAGACTCGAATCCACCACGCCAACCCGACCGTTGGAGAGAATTTGAGGATGGATCGGGCGCCATACTCGCGTTTGGAGAAATGGACCGGCCCGGTTCTCGCCCTCCTGATAGGAGGTCTTCTGTATTTTCCATGGGTATCCCGCCGTTACGACCCCAACGGGCTGATCGAGGCAGCTGCTTTGGAACAGGGGAGATTATTTTCACCCCACCACCTGCTCTTTCGACCGCTGGGCTGGATCTCTTATCACATCCTGGAGAGCCTAGGGCTCGGCGAGCGATCGATTTTCGCCTTTCAATCGTTGAGCGCCCTCAGCGGCGCCCTCGGTCTGGGACTGTATTTTCTCCTTATGCGCCGGATTGGTCTTTCCAACAAATCGGCCATGGCGTTCACCCTGGCGCTCGGCACCTCATGGTCTTACTGGGTTTTCAGCACGGATGCATCGTATATCGTTCCAGCCACCACTGCGGCCATCGGCTTTCTCCTCGCCTATTATCAGGAACCCCTAACTCTTCGACGGGCAATCATCGCCGCTATCCTGAGTGCTCTCGCGGCCCTGCTCTGGCAGGCCTATGGCGTTCTGCTCCTCCTCTGGCTGCTCCGCCTGATCGCATCTCGAGGGGCCTCCGGCCAGAAAACCTTCCAATCCCTCTTGGTGGGATTTGGCATGGCGCTTGCCATCATAGCGGTCATTTATGCAGGCGTCAGCATCCACGAGATTGGAGCTGTGGATCCATATCGGATGATCGAATGGGGATTCACCTATAAAACCCGTCTGCCCATATGGGGACGCCTCGATCCGGAACGCGTCCTAGCCTGGCTTCAAAGCGCTGTAGCCAGCTGGATTCCCCTCTCGGAAGGCCTGGGATGGCGGGCTATGCTCCGGGGAGAGGGCTACGACCCGTGGGGAATCCTGTGCGGGCTCGCTGTGTGCATCACCCTTCCCCAGATGGCCCTTAAGCTCCTTTCTCGGATCTGGAACAGCACATGGTGGCCCGTCCGATCGATAGCCGTTGGAGTAGGAGCTCTCGCCCTCTTCATTCTGTGGTGGGATCCCTATGAACCAAAATGGTTCGTTGCCCTCCAGGCGCCGCTGATCCTGCTGCTTGCCCATGTGTGGTCCGGCCAGCCGAACTCGAAGATCGCTACCGGGCTTATGCTCTTGAGTCTAACCATCGTGGGCATGGCGAACTTTCACAAGAGCATTGCCCCTCGTCGCTGGGGGCCTCATCCCCTTCAGGAGCGCGCGCGGTGCGTTGCCCAGCATATGCAGCCCGAGGATATCTTCCTGGCGACTGACTGGATGTGGGCGGAATATCTGAGCTACTTCCACCAGCGGGCTGTCCTTTCTCTGCTGGATCTGGCCGCCCGTTATCGGAATAAACTCCATGTCGCGCAACACATTCGTCAGAAGATTCTGGAAGTTCAACAACGCTCTGGACGAATCTACATGGTGGATCCTTCGTCATACCCATCGGACTATTTCCACTGGATCAAGAGTGCGACAGGCTTTGATAGGGAGGATTTGGAAAGCCTGAGAGGAAGCTACGTATTCACCTGCGACGGGTTGCGCTTTTTTGAAGCCTTAACGCCCTAGGGGAGCGCTGATCCCCTCCCCGTTCAGACCCGCATGGACTGAAAGCGGATCGACAAAGATCCGAGCTTGCCTCTTACCTCCGCTCGCTCATTCCCAGTCCATCGCGCATAAAAGCCCTCGGAGCCGAACTCTTGACACCTCGCCGTCCGATGGTTAGAATTTAGTTGGTTCTCATTTGGTTGCCATCAGTCCGTGAGCCCTTGCGAGGAGGCAAGATGCACCCCCGATTCCAGGTCGTCCTGGTGACGGTCCTCCTGACCCTTTGTGGCGTCCCCCCTACCACCCCATCGCCCGCGCGGTTGAACGTAGAGTCTGGATCCCCGCCGCCGCCACCGTCAGCGGCAACCCGGAACCCTCCATCGCTATCCTATTTGGAGAGCCCAGTCCTCCAGACCAACCTATCCGGCATCGCCCTGACGGCCACATCCCGCCTCTTCCTCCCTGCGGTCTTCCGGAACTTCTACCCCACCAGCCCCGACGAGTGGACCCAGCACGCCCACGACGCCCAGCGCACCAGCTACACCAACCAGGTGGTTCCGCCCCCCTGGCGCTGGAAGTGGGCCTGGAACGGCCCCGACGCCCAGGGCCGGGTCAGCCCCGGCAAGTTCCGCCTGCCCCGCAACAGCCAGCCCGTCACCGGCGGCGGCCGCGTCTACATCGCCGCCGGAGACCGCGGCGTTTTCGCCCTGAACAACACCAACGGCGCCGTCCTCTGGAACCGAAACCCCGGCGGCGCGCGCATCCACTCCACCCCTGCCTATGATCCGGACACTGGATCCCTGTTTGTGCTCTCCACCAATGGAACCCTTTATCGCTTAAACGCCGCCACCGGGGAGACCACCGGCCAGTTCGCCACCGGGGCCGCCAGCGATCTCCCCCTCCCGCCTGCCCTGTTCGGCGATCGGGTGTTCTTCTCGATGGGGAACCGGGTCTACGCGGTGCACAAAGCCTCGATGTCCCTTCTCTGGTCCTATGACGCCGGGGCGCCGGTTCACACCCCCCCCGCCTATTCCCCCTCCTATGATCTCGTGGTGGCAGCCTCCCAGGATCTATACGTGCACGCCATCCGCAACGCCAACGGCTCCCGCGCCTGGCGGGTGAAGCCAACCGTCCGCCAGTCGGGCGACCCCGGCTCCGCTTCGAACAACGCCGAGGTGAAGAACGGCTGGCCAGTGATCGCCGAGGGCCACGGCCTGGTGCTGATCAAGCTGCGCCTGGACTGGGATGCCCTCTGGAACCCCTGGAATCCCTGGCCGGGCGACAACATCACGATGCGGAACGGATTAGCCGCCCGTCCCGAATATCAGGCCCTGTTCGCCCTGCGGCTGACGGACGGCTCCCAGGCCTTCATTGCGAATGTGGGCCACGGAGGCTTCGGGGACGGGGGCTATCTGCCGATGGGCCCGCAGCCGGTGGTGAAACGCTTCCCCAACGGCCAGGAAGTCGCTTACGTCGTGATGCGCGGCTTCCCCTGCCTGCAATCCCCCTGCGACGGACGAGGGGATTCCCGCCTAGGGGAGATGCTGCTGGATGACACCACCGTCCCGGGCTATCGCGCCGGAGATGTCCGCTTTATGCAGAACACCTTCTTCCCCACCGATGAGCAGGTCAACCTCTCGATGGCCGGGGATTTCATCTTCGGCGGCCACTGGATGTTCGGCATCGCCCACGAAATCGTCGACCGCTCCCCCTCCCGGGGAACCGGGAGCAATCCGATTTCAACGCGCAATCTGCCCCACATCATCACCTCCGCCAGCAACTGCGGGTTCAGCCCCAGCCACTACTGCCCGGATCGATTGGTTCAGGACGGGGATCCCCGGACCATCCCCGGCGGGTTCTATATCTACTACAACCAGGGCCGGGTGTATGACCAATACTGGACCGAATACGCAACCTGGGTGGTCAGCAACGGGACGATTTATTTTGTGAGCGCCGATGGCGCCCTGGTGGCGCTGGAGCACGGGGATCCGCTCTCCGCGGCTGAGAACTCCGCGCTCTCCCCAGAAACCCTGTCGGCCCATGGCATATCGCCCATCTCCACAACCGCAAGCCTTCGCCCGGACCCCCTGATCCCTTACACTGAAGCGCGCGCCTATGCCGGGCAGATCGCCACCGTGGAAGGCGTGATCCGATTTGTCTTCAATAACGGCCAGGCGGTCTATCTGGGCTTCCAGAACCCGCATCAGGGCGCCTTCAAAGTCCGTATCCTGTCCTCAGACTGGAAGGCGTTCCCACGCCCTCCCGAGCAGCTCTATCCAGCCGGAACCCGGATCCGGGTGCACGGGAAGATCGAGTGGTATCAGGGAGACCCCCAGATCATCGCCCGCGCTCCTACTCAGATCCAGATCCTCAAGCCGCTATGGTGGGCAGACCTCGCTCTCGGCCTTCGAAACCCCGCCGGATGGCTCGGAGGGGATAAGGAGGAGCGATGAGGGCAACGAGGGATCTTCCGCCCGTCTGACAGCGCCATGTTTCGATAGAAGCTTGGAAATGGCCACAAGAATGTGCTCTGTTGCAATCTTGGCGATCCCTGATACGGCTTCTGGACCTCTCCTTTCCTCCTGACCTCCTCTCTACGCCGTGAAGTGGCGTAGAGAGGAGGTCAGGAAAGCTGGGTGGCGGGGCGGGCAGAGCCGACCACCCGCCCGTGATCAGCGACGGCCCTGTAGCTGTCCCCTGGCCGCCGTC
>NZ_JANWXB010000105.1 GCF_025055495.1 Thermoflexus sp.
AACCCCTAAATGAAAAATGGACAAAGCACTACGAACCATTTTGTCTCATGCTCTACCGCGGACAGGGTCCTTTTTGTTCGTGGCAAGCCATGGGTGTGCTCGTTCCCTCTTGGAACGCTGGACGGGCACTTGCGTGCCTTAGTGCAAACAGTCCTGGAGAGGCCATCGCCTCTCTCCCGAAAAACCCCTAAAAAAGATAAAGATAGACGAAGCAGCGATGGAGCGTGTCCATGGCTGTTCTTTTTGGGAACACTTCGGACGGGCACTTACGTGCCCTACTACGAACAGGAGCCTTTGTGTGGATCGTAGGGCACATCATGCCCGCCTTCTTTGCTGGGAATGCGTTCACGGGCGCCCTGCTTCGTTCAGTGCCCGGACATAGACGAGGCCCTCGCTTGTATTCAGGCGCATAAGCGCCTGTTCCTGATCACATCTTATGGGTGCTCGCTTTGCTGCTTAAAAATACCGTGCCGACAGAACGCCGGGCGGCAGCGGCTGGGTGCGGACGTTCAGGCAGGCGGGGCGTCCTGCCGCGGCCATCCGTTCCAGGGCCGGCCGGATTTCCTCCGGATGCTCCACCAGTTCCCCATAGCCGCCGAAGGCCTCCACGATCCGATCATAGCGGGTCGGGGCCAAGGCGGTGGCCACCGCTCGGGCTTCCCCCACCATTTCGATCTGGGGCCGTCGGATCTGGCTCCACGCTGCATCGTTGGCGACTACGCTCATAATCGGGAGCTGAAAGCGCACCGCCGTGTCGAACTCGAACCCGTTGAACCCGAAGGCCCCATCGCCGAACAGCACCAGCACCCGCCGATCCGGATAGGCCAGTTGGGCCGCGATGGCGAAGGGCACCCCGATGCCCAGACATCCGAAAGGCCCCGGATCCATCCAGTTCTCCGGCCGGTAGACGGGAAGGATGCGGGAAGCCGCCGCCACGATGTCTCCCCCATCGCCGATCACGATGGTCCGCTCATCGATCCATCGCGCCAGCTCGTGGCACAGCCGCAGGGGATGAATGGGGATATCGGCGGCGTCCTTCCCCTGGGCCCAGAAGACGGCCTCGCCCGCTTCGATCGCCCGCAGCGCCTCCCGCCAGGGAGTCCACCGCCGTTCTGGCGCCCGCGCCTTCATAGCCAGCCGCCACTCCTCCAGGATGAGCCCGATATCCCCCACCAGGCCCAGATCCACCGGCCGGTTGTGACCGATCACCGCCGGCTCCAGGTCCACATGGATGATCCGCGCGGTGGAGGCGATCTCCTGCCCGAATTTCAGCCGGAAATCCAACTCTCCGCCGACGAGGATGAGCAGGTCGGTCTGGGCGAAGGCCTTACGCCGGGCGTGCTGGAAAAACTGCGGGGAATCCGGCGGTAGCGTCCCGCGGGCCATCCCGTTAGTGAACAGGGGGAGATCCAGCTCCTCCACGAATCGGGCGAGGGCTCCATAAGCGTGGCACCAGCGGACCGCGCTTCCGGCCATCACCACCGGCCGCTCCGCCTCGGCCAGCATCGCCGCCGCCTGTTCCAGGGCGGACCGCGCCGGGCCGGGCCGCGGCACGTTCCGATCCAGACGGGGGAAGGCCACATGGCGCTCGTCCACGAACCGGAAGAGGACGTCCAGAGGGATCTCCAGGAAGACCGGGCCGGGGCGGCCGCTCATCGCATGGCGGAGGGCCACCTCGAGGAACTCCGGGATCCGTTCGGTCTCGTAGACGGCCCCGGCCCATTTGGTGATCGGCCGCATTACCGCCACGTGATCCATCTCCTGCAGCGAGCCGCGGCCCAGCTGGGCGAAGGGGCCCTGGCCGCCGATGACCAGCACCGGGCTGTGGGCCCGGAAGGCGTTGGCCACTCCGGTGACGCTGTCGGTGACCCCTGGGCCGGCGGTGACCACGGCCACGCCGGGCCGGCCGGTGAGGCGCGCCCAGGCATCGGCAGCGTGGACCGCGGCCTGCTCGTGGCGGACGTCGATGATCCGGATCCCCTCATCGAGGCATCCGTCGTAGATCGGCAGGATATGGCCACCACACAGGGTGAAGATGACCTCCACCCCTGCGGCCTTCAGCGCCTTCGCCACCAGCCGTCCACCGTGCATGCTGGACATCTTCGTTCCTCCTCTCAGGATCTGAAAAAATCGGACCGCGCGGAGTTGGTCCGGGCACCGAAGGCGCCCGGCGCAGCTCCTCCAAGGGCCCCAGGTTGGGGGGATTGCGCTTCATCCAGGATCTACAGAAGGCCGCGTTCTCGGGGCGAGCAGGGTCGCTATTCCAAACGAAGCCTTCCATCAGGCGCCAGCCTCATTTTAACGCAACTGGGGAGCTCTCCCCTGGAGGTGCGCGGGAAGGACGCATCCTCCGATTAGATCGTCTACAGGAGGCGCCGATCCGCGGAGGCCCCCCGCGTAATTGGGCTGAGGCCCTTGGAAAAGCCGTGGAAGGGGATCCAGCAGGCGTCTGGGAAAGGGGAATCCTCATCAGGGTTACGCCGTTCGCTTCCTCGAGGAGTCTTTTCTCCCCGCTCTCCACGACCCGTTGGGCCATGGAGAGAGGGGAGCCCGCCTCGCCGAAGGACGCCTTCGTTGATCCGTCCCCAGCGCCGCGGGTCCAGGCCCCCGGTGTTCCGATCGCTGGGCCCTCCCCAGGACCCTCCAGAGGCCATCCCACGCGACGCGGTGAAAAGGAATCCGTATCCCTTCGCCCCGGCTCGAGGGATTTCAAACCGCCTCCGTTCGGCTTGACATCATTTTTAGGTTTGGCTAAATTTACTATGATCCGTTACGTGCAATCGGAGGCGGCGGATCCGATGGAAGCGCTTTCCAGGAGGAAGCGGGCCCAAGCCCCTCGCCTTGGGGAGAGGGGAGAAAAACATCTCGAAGGGCTCAAAAGCTGTATGGGGCGTGTGCTGTAAAGGCGGTCCAGCATGTTGATGAGATCTCATCCTAAGGAAGCGCCCATGCGCCGTGGGAGCCGACAGGTTGGATGGGGCTGGCGTATCCTGTTGATCGTTGTGATCGCATGGGGACTGAGCGCCTGTGCTCCGACGGAGCGCCGGGTTCAGGCGGCCGAGCTGGCGAACCGCCGCATCCGGGTGACGGCCACCACCACCATCGTCGCGGACCTGGTCCGCCAGATCGGCGGCGATCGGGTGGAGGTGATCTCCCTGATGGGCCCGGGAGTGGACCCCCATCTGTATAAGGCCCGGGAAAGCGATGTCTGGAAACTGATGCGGGCGGACCTTATCGTCTATCACGGTTTGCACCTGGAGGCTCGAATGGCGGATGTGCTGGCCGGGATGAACCGCTGGGCGCTGGTGGTGGCGGTGGGCGAGGCGATTCCCCCCGAACAACTTCGCTATCCCCCCGGGGAGCGGATCCCAGACCCTCACATCTGGTTCGATGTCCGTCTCTGGAAGCGGGCGGCGGAGCCGGTGGCCCAGGCGCTGAGCCGCCTGGATCCGACCCATGCGCCTCAATATCGGTCCCGTCTCCTCGCCTATCAGCAGGAATTAGATCTCCTGGATGCCTGGATCCGAACGGAGGTCCAGCGGATCCCCCCCGAGCAACGGGTGCTGGTGACGTCCCACGATGCCTTTGGATACTTCGGCCAGGCTTACGGATTCGAGGTCCGAGGGCTGCTGGGGATCAGCACAGCGGCCGAGGCCGGCCTGGCGGACGTGCAGGCCCTGGCGGATTTCCTGGCCCGACGGCGGATCCGGGCGATTTTCGTCGAAACCAGTGTTCCCCTCCGGTATCTGGAGGCGGTGCAGGAGGCCGCGCGCGCCCGGGGATGGTCCGTGCAGGTCAGCGGCCCGCTCTTCTCCGATGCCCTGGGGGATCCCGGCTCCCCGGAGGGCACGTATATCGGGATGATCCGCCACAACGTCCAGACGATCCTTCAGGCTCTGCAAGGAGAATAGTCGATGCCGTTCTTTCCATCCGTTCTCCACGAACCTTCAACCCTCGTTGATGGCCTGGCCATCGAGGTCACGGATCTCACGGTGATGTATGGCGAGCGCCCGGTCCTCTGGGATGTGGACTGGCAGGTCCCTGCCGGAGTGCTGATGGCGGTGGTGGGCCCGAACGGCGCCGGGAAGACCACGCTGCTGCGGGCGATCCTGGGCTTGGTCCGACCGGTCGCAGGTTCGATCACGGTTTTCGGGCGCCCGCCGGCGGAGGCCCGACGGTGGATCGCTTACGTTCCCCAGCGGACGGCCGTGGATTGGGATTTCCCGGCCACGGTGCTGGATGTCGTGCTGATGGGGCGTTATCGCCATCTGGGATGGGTGCGTCGTCCGGGGGCCCAGGATCGGGAGCGGGCGATGGAGGCCCTGGCCCAGGTGGGGATGGCGGATCTGGCCCATCGTCAGATCGGCCAGCTTTCGGTGGGCCAGCAGCAACGGGTTTTCGTCGCCCGGGCGCTGGCCCAGGATGCATGGCTTTATTTGATGGACGAGCCCTTTGCGGGCGTCGACGCCATCACTGAACAGGCCCTCATCGAAGTGCTTCGGGGCCTAAAGGCCGCCGGCCGCACGGTGATCGTGGTGCACCATGATCTTCAGACGGTTCCCCTTTACTTCGAGTGGGTAACCCTTCTGAACGTGCGCTGTGTGGCCTGTGGGCCGGTGGCGACGGCGTTCACCGGAGACTCCCTTCGTCAGACATATGGGGAGCGAGCCATCGTCATCTCATGACAGGAATCCGAGGGCCGGACCAGGTGCCTGGGGGCACGGCCCGGCCCGATCATCGGATGGAATCCTATGGGGTTTGCCTTCTGGCTGGATCCCACTTTCCGTCTGGTCGCCGTCGGCTCCGCTCTGATCGGAGCGGTGGGTGGCGTTCTGGGGACCTTCGCGCTGCTCCGGCGCCAGAGCTTGCTGGGGGACGCGATGAGCCATGCCGCGCTGCCCGGGATCGTTCTGGCCTTCCTGTTAGCGGGAAGCCGGGATCTCCCCCTCCTGCTCGCAGGGGCCTCGCTCAGCGCATGGCTGGGGGCGCTTCTCGTGGTCCTGATCACCCACCGTTCCCGCATCCGGCCGGATGCGGCCCTGGGCCTGGTCCTCTCCGTCTTTTTTGGGTTCGGGATCGTGTTGCTGACGGTGGCTCAGCGGCAACCGACGGCCGCTCAAGCCGGTCTGGAGCGCTTCTTGTTCGGGCAGGCGGCCATGATGCTGCGGCGGGATGTGGAAGGAATCGCCCTGGCTACCGTGCTCATCCTCGTCGTAGTCCTCTTGCTCTGGAAGGAATTCAAGGTCCTGGCCTTCGATCCGGCCTTCGCCGCCGCCATCGGCCTCCCAGTGATGGCCCTGGATGTCCTGCTCACGACACTGATCGTTCTGGCGATCGCGCTGGGGCTTCATGCGGTGGGCGTGGTGCTGATGAGCGCGGTGCTGGTGGCCCCGGCTGCCGCTGCCCGTCAATGGACCCATCGGCTGGAGCGAATGGTGATCCTGGCCGGGGGATTTGGGGCCCTCTCAGGGGTCCTGGGAACCCTCCTGAGCAGCTGGATCGGCCGGCTTCCGACCGGCCCCATGATCGCCCTGTGCGCCTCCGGGATCGCCCTGTTCTCCCTGTTGTTTGCACCACATCGGGGCCTGATATGGACAGCGAAATCGCCAGGAGGGAAACGCGATGCTGGCCCCTCAGGTTGAGATCATGCTGGTCGCGGCCCTGGCGGGAGCGGCGTGCGCGCTGCCGGGCGTCTTTCTGTTCCTGCGCCGGATGGCCCTGGTGGGGGATGCCATCAGCCACGCCATCCTGTTCGGGATCGTGGTGACCTTCCTGATCGTCCGGGATCTCCGCTCGCCTTGGCTGCTGATCGGCGCCGCGGGGACCGGGGTGCTCACCGCGGTGGCGGTGGATGCCCTGCGCCGGACCGGCCGGGTGAAGGAAGATGCGGCCCTGGGGCTGGTGTTCCCGGCCCTGTTCAGCCTGGGCGTGGTGGGGATTGCGCGAGGAGTGGGCAACATTCACTTGGATCTGGATGCGGTGCTGCTGGGGGAACTGGCCTTCGCGCCCTTTGACCGTCTGATCTGGGGTGGATGGGATCTGGGGCCCCGGGGCGCCTGGGTGATGGGGGGGCTGCTGCTCCTGAACCTGACCCTGATCCTGGTTTTCTACAAAGAGTGGACGCTCTCCACATTCGATCCCGACCTGGCGGAGATCTTCGGCTTCCGGCCGGCGGTGCTGCACTATCTGCTGATGGGGATGACCGCTCTAACCGTGGTTGCCGCCTTCGATGTGGCCGGTGTGGTGCTGGTGGTGGCGATGCTGGTGGTTCCCCCTGCCACCGCGGCGCTTCTCACCGATCGCCTGGCCCACATGTTGGGGCTTTCGGTCCTGCTGGGCTTGGGCATCGCCCTGGGCGGTTATGGCCTAGCCTACGCCCTGGATCTCTCGATCGCCGGCTCGATGGCCACGGTCGGCGGGATCCTGTTCGTCCTCGTCTTCTTAGGGGCGCCCGGCCAGGGGCTCATCGCCCAGGCTCGCCAGGCCGCGCGACAGCGCCAGCATCTGGCCCAGCAGATGCTGGTTATCCACCTGCTCAGCCACGAGGGAACGGAAGCGGAATATGAGGAAAACTGCCTGAAGACGCTGCCCCTGCACCTGCGCTGGGATCCTGCTTTCGCAGCGCAGGTGATCCAGCGAGCGGAGCGGGTGGGGTGGGTGGTGCGAGAAGGCGAGTTGCTCCGGTTGACGGAAGCAGGCCGTCGGGCGGCGCGCGAAATCATCGGGTCGAATGGGGGGATGATCCCCCTTTCCCGGTGATCGGCGAGCCGGAGATGCCTCCTGGAGCGTTCCTACGAACAGTATGGCATGCCATCCACAGGATTTCGTAGGGGCAGGCCTGAACTCTGCCCTTGGGCATATCCCGCAACAGGTGCCTCGATGAAAATAGCCAGGATGTGCGGTTCCCGTCGGGGCGAGCTTTTCGGACGCTTCCCCTGAGAATCGCCGGTCCCGCTATGGGGCGCCTAAGAGCGTCTTTCCCCTTGACCCCTCCTTTTGAAATTTGTAGAATGGGTTTGCGTCTTTCCTCACATTCCCCCCTGGTATGAATCCCTTAGGGAGGTGCGCGGATGACCTGGCATGGGCTCACGCCGTTTGAGTTCTATGCGGTGCTGGCCGTGCTTGGGGTGGCCGTGGTGAGCCTGATCTTCGCCGGGATCCTCCGGTCGGAGGTCATGCGCTACCCGAAGGGCACGCCGAAGATGCAGGAGGTGTGGGAGGCCATCCGGGAGGGAGCGGAGGCCTACCTGCGCCGGCAGCTGATCAGCATCCTGCCGTTCATGGGTCTCCTGAGCGTGCTGCTGTTCCTCAGCGTTTACATTGTCCCCCCTTCGCCGGAGGCGCGGGAGGTCTTCCCTCACCTGGATGAGAACACGCTGCGGCTGGTGATGGGGCTGGGCCGGGCCGTCGCGTTCATCCTGGGCGCCGGGTTCTCCCTGGCGGTCGGCCAGCTGGGGATGCGGATGGCGGTCCAGGGGAACATCCGGGTGGCGGAGGCCGCGCGCACCCAGGGCTATGACGCGGCCCTGCGCCTGGCCTACCGGGCCGGCACCATCACCGGGATGCTGACCAACGGCCTGGGGTTGCTGGGCGGCTCTGTCATCTTCCTAATCTTCGGCATCGCGGCGCCGGACGCCCTTCTGGGCTTCGGGTTCGGCGGGACGCTGCTGGCGCTCTTCATGCGCGTGGGCGGTGGCATCTACACCAAGGCCGCCGATGTCGGGGCGGATCTGGTCGGCAAGGTGGAGATGGATGTCCCGGAAGACGATCCCCGCAACGCGGCGGTGGTGGCGGATCTGGTGGGCGATAACGTGGGGGACTGCGCCGGGATGGCCGCGGACATCTTCGAGTCCTACGAGGTGACGATGGTCTCGGCGATGATCCTCGGCCTGGCGGTGCGAGCGGTGGACCCGAACCACTCGATGGTATGGATCATCTTCCCGCTGCTGGCGCGGGCGGTAGGGGTGATCGCGTCGATCATCAGCACCTACACCGTGGGGGGCGTTGCTGGCCGCCGGGGGGATGCGCTGCGGGCCATCAGCCGGGGCTTCTTTATCGGCGCCGTGCTGTCTTTCCTGGGCTTCGGAGCCATCGGGTTGTTCTATGCGCAGGACTGGCGGGTGGTGGCCTCGACGACGGTGGGGCTGATCCTCTCGATCGTCATCGAGCGATTGACGGACTATTTCACCAGCACCGAACGGGCCCCCGTGGGCGAGATCGAGAAGTCGACACGGGCGGGCCCGGCCACCACTATCCTCAGCGGCCTGGCGGTGGGCTATGAGTCGACCGTGTGGGCCATCGTGGTGATCGCCCTCACCATCGCGACCTCCGTCGTGATCTACTGGGGCCTGCCGCCGGTCTATGTGCTCTACGGCGTCTCCCTCACGGGCATCGGGCTGCTGATGCTCACGGGCAACGTGGTGGGAATGGACTCCTACGGGCCGGTGACCGATAACGCGGGTGGGATCGCGGAGATGGCTGGACTGGAAGAGTCGGCCCAGGAAGTGCTGGCGGACCTGGATGCGGTGGGCAACACGACCAAGGCCACCACCAAGGGCCTGGCCATCGCCACGGCCGTGATCGCCGCGGTGGCCCTCTTCGGCTCTTATCTCACGGATGTGAGCAAGGTCCAGGCCCAGCTGGGCCAGGTTCCCACCCTGCAGGACGTTGGGATCCGGATCGACCACCCGTTGGTGTTCGTGGGCCTGCTGCTGGGTGGGGCCTTGCCATGGCTGTTCTCCTCCTTCGCCATCCGAGCCGTGAGCCGTGCTGCCACCCTCATCGTGGAGGAGGTGCGGCGTCAGTTCCGCATCCCGGGGGTGCTGGAGGGCACGGCCAAGCCCGACTACGCCCGGGTGGTCACGATCTGCACCCTGGCAGCCCAGAAGGAGCTGCTCTCCCTGGCGCTGCTTTCCGTGGCCACCCCGCTGGTGGTGGGTCTGGTGCTCCAGGTGGAGGCCCTGGGAGCCTTCCTGGCCGGGTCCATCCTGGTGGGGCAGCTGCTGGCGGTCTTTATGGCCAACGCCGGGGCGGCGTGGGACAACGCCAAGAAGCGGGTGGAAAACGAGCCACGAGACCCGGCGCGCAACCTGGGCAAGGGGAGCGAGCGCCACAAAGCCAGCGTGGTCGGCGACACTGTGGGCGATCCGCTGAAGGACACGGCGGGGCCGGCGATCAACCCTATGATCAAGGCCGTCAACCTGGTCTCCGTGCTGGCCGCGCCGATCATCGTCCAGTTCCGTGGGGTGCTGACGACGGGGACTTTGCTGGCCATCGGTGCTGCGGTGGCCGTGCTCATGGCGGTGCTCCTATGGGTGGTCTGGCAGAGCAAGCGGGAGGTGCCGGAGCTGGCCGGTGCCCCGGCCCCGGGATCCGGGCAGTAAAAACCGAGGGAGGACACCGTTGCGGGGGCCTGCTGGTAGAAGGCGGGCCCTCCGCAAAGCGGGACAACCGGGAGGGCGGGGCGACCATGGGGGATTAGGACAACCACGGGGGGTGTCCCTACGGGTTACGCCGCGCGGATTTTTGTAGGGGCAGGCCCCTGTGCCTGCCCCGGGCCCCTGTGCCTGCCCCGGGCCCCTGTGCCCGCCCCGGGCCCCTGTGCCCGCCCCCATCGGGTGGTCACAGGGGTCTGCCCGTGTGGGGCAGCCACGGGGGGCTGCCCCTACCGGAATGTGCGCAAAATCCAGACCGTGAGGGCCAGGGCGAGGGTCCACAGAATCCAGCGTGCGCGGCGAGGGCGAGAGGCGGGCTTTTCGCCAGACAACAGGCCTATAAGCGCCAGGCCATAGGCGCCTGGTCCATGGCCGAGGGCCACGGCCCAGGTCACCCAGAGCGGCCAGGCGATCCACTGGAGCGCTGGGAACAGAAACCCCACCCCGGCCAGTCCCATCGGAATCCCTGCCAGGAGGGCAGGCTCGGAAGGAATTCCTCCCGCAAGCCCCAACCACCAGGGGAAGGTGACGGATACCCATTCCCGGATCCCTTCCCCTATCCCTGAAGAGGCCAGACGCCGTGCGAGGAGAAGGGCCACCCCGACCCCCAGCGTAAGCCATACCCCGATGTCTCCCACCAGCCCGATCCCGATCCCCAAGGCCGCGAGGGCTGTCGCCAGGGCGCCTCGAAGTTCCGGGAGTTCCCGGGTGTGCGCGGTGATCGTCCCGATCAGTCGTGGGATACTCTGAAGGAAGATGTCTGCTGGGCTGCCGGATTGGAGATAAGGCAAGGGCGGTGAAGCGGAGGGTGCTGGAGCGGGAGAGCGGCCACCCCATGGGGATTCCCGCAACAGCCGGTGCAGCGCTGGCCAGGCGACTTCCGCCAGTAGCCACGCCCCCAGCCACCAGGGTCCAGGAGGGGGGCTACCGCTGGCCATCCACGCCGCCGCCAGGATCAGGGTGGCTTCCCCTTTCCCAAATAAGATGAGGAGCGGGAACCCCATGCGTTCGCCCGGCCGGATAGAAGGCTTCGAGTCAGGTTCTGAGGCCCTGGCCATCATCGATCCCAGGGTCATGGATCTCCAGGGCCTGCAAAACGGACTGCATCCGCTCAAAATGCGTGCCGGGCCAGTAGACACGGCCGCACTCTGGGCAGCGATGGAAGCGTTCGTGTTGTCGCCAGACGAAAGCGGGGACGTGTAAGGCCACCGCTTCCCGTGGGACGGGCGTTAGGCGGGTGTTGCACACGGGGCATCGAGAGAACGGGGTGTCTCCAGGCTCCCCAAAGCACCTCCGGATCGCCCGCAACTGCTGAATGAGATCCTCATGGTCCACCAGGAAGGCGTGGGACCCTCCTCGACGGGCCAGAGCGTGATCCCGGGTTAACAGGATGCGATCCTCAGCTTGGGCGATGCGCAACAGGGCGTCGTCATCGAGAGTGGGGTCGTAGCGGGTATCGTAACCCAGGATCCGCAGCCATTTCGCCAGGCGGCCGAGCATCGTGTCGACCACGAAGCGGGCGGAGCGGTGATTCTCCGGTGGCATCATCACAGCCCCCTGATGAGTCAGTGGGCATCTCAGCGTGGCGCACCGCGCATTTCGTAGGGGCAGACCCCTGTGTCTGCCCGTATGGGCGGGCTGGGCGGGCCCCTGTGCCCGCCCCGGGGCCCCTGTGCCTGCCCCAACGGGTAGGCACAGGGCCGTTCCATCAACCCTCGACCAGTTCCTCCAGTTCGGCCTCTTCCTGGCGGCGTTCCCGAGGCCGAAGGTGTGGAAACAGGATCACCTCCCGGATGGATCGACGGTCGGTGAAGAGCATGGTCAAGCGATCGATCCCCAGCCCCAGGCCCCCATTCGGCGGCATCCCATAGCGCATGGCGTCCAGATAGTCCTCATCCATCGGATGCGCCTCCTCGTCGCCGGCCTCCCGGGCCCGCCCCTGCTCCAGAAAGCGCTGTTCCTGATCGATGGGATCATTGAGCTCGGTGAAGGCGTTG
>NZ_JANWXB010000161.1 GCF_025055495.1 Thermoflexus sp.
AGATCACCTCAAACCCTGCATCCCGCAGGGCGCGGGCGATCACCTTTGCGCCCCGATCGTGGCCATCCAGCCCTGGCTTCGCGATCAGCACCCGGATCTTCCGACCCATAGTGAACCTCGCCGGATGGGATCGATCAAGCGTTCGCCTTTATTTTAATACTGGCCAGCCCTCCTCTGTGACGAGGCATTCCGAGATCGCTCCATCCCCAGCACTCCAGGTCCAGCTCCGCGCGTTTCGATCAGACCCTCGCTTGGGTTCTTCGGCGCACCGTGTCCTGCGACACCGTGAAAAGACCCCACGTCCCCACATCCCAGTTCGAAGGATTTTCAAGCAGCTTTAACCTCCTCTTGACAATTTCCTTGAACCCGAGTAAAATATTAGCGTAAACGATTTCTCACCAACACTCAAGGCATTGAGGAGATTTTTAGCAGATTATCAGTCATGAAAGTCAATATATTTTCGATATTGAGCATGTAAACTACTATTTTTTACATAAATTTTTGTGATGAAAAAAATAACTTTGAAAGCGATTGCAGAACGTGCAGGGGTTTCCGTGGCCACGGTTTCCCGGGCGTTGAACGGGCGCGGGCCAATGGATGAGGCGACGCGGGAACAGATCCTGCGGATCGCCGAGGAATTGGGATACGCCCCGGACATGGCCGCCCGCAGCTTGGTGCTACGCCGCACCGAAAACATCGGCTTCCTGATCCACGCCCTCCAATCCCTCTCCCCCCATACCTTCTACGGCGAGATCCTGACCGCCGTGGAGCGAGAGTTGCGGCGCCATCGCTATCACCTCCATTTCGCCACTGTGGAAGACGAAACCCTGCCTCCTTTGATCAAAGAGAACCGCGTCGATGGCCTGATCCTGGCAGGCTGCGACCTCCCCCCCGTGCTGATCCGTTCCCTGAAAGAGCGTCGCATCCCCCTGGTGTTGCTGGACAACCATCTCCTGGGGATCGACAGCGTCTTCACCGACAACGTCAACGGAGCCTTTCAGGCAACCGCCCACTTGATCCGCCTCGGCCACCGGCGGGTCGCCTTTATCGCGGAGACGCTGGACAATCTGAGTTTTCAGGAACGGTTTGAAGGATATCGGCAGGCCCTGGAAGCCCACGGCCTGCCTTTTGATCCCGAGCTGGTGGCGGAGGGAGAGCGGGGCTTTGAAGGAGGATTCGTGGCGATGAACAGCCTGCTGGACCGAGCCCGGCCTACGGCGGTAGTCGCAGCCAACGATCCCACAGCGGCCAGCGCGATGCGGGCGATCCGAGCGCGGGGATTGCGGATCCCCGAGGACATCGCCGTGGTCGGCTTCGACGATGACCCTCTCGCGGTACACACCGATCCCCCCCTCACCACCATGCGGGTCTTCCGGTCCAAAATGGCGGTTCTGGCTGTCGCACGGCTGCTGGACCTCATCCAAAACCCAGAGCAACCCGCCCTCCATATCCGGATCGAAACCCAGCTGATCGTCCGTCAGTCGTGCGGGAGCCCTCTCACTCCATCCTGAGGAGAGGAGGTTCATCATGTCCCGAGGATCCGGTATGACAAGGTGGTGTGTTTTCGCCCTCGCGGCGCTGGCACTGGCGCTGAGCGCCTGCGCCCCCACCCCCACTCCTGCCCCTGGGCCAGCTGCCTCCCCTACCCCGATCGTGGTCGAAAAAGTCGTCACCCCCACTCCCGCCCCGCGCCCCAAGGAATTCGTGCTGGGCACCGGTTGGGAAGTCCCGCCCGCCTATCACGGCAACCCCTTCGCCTCCGGCGGGGTCGGCGGGGCCTGGTGGTTCGTCTTCCAGCCTCTCCTGATCTACGTCCCCGCCACCGGCGAGGCGATCCCCAGCCTGGCCGAATCCTTCCAAGAAGCCCCCGACCGCATCACCTTCCGATTACGCCAAACCGGCTGGTCGGATGGAACCCCCTTCACCAGCAAGGATGTGTGGGCCTCCTTCGTCCTCATGAGGTTGATGTGGAACTGGCCCGGCGAGATCGATCGGGTGGAGACACCTGATGACCGGACGGCGGTCATCGTATGGAAGCAGCCCCTCGCGAACCCCAAGGCCCTTATCAGCAGCGCCCCGATCCTGGTCAATATGGCTGCCTATGGGAAGTTCGCCGAGGAAGCTGCCAAATGGCTGGGCCAGACCGGGCCGGAGGCCGAGGAGGCGCTGAACAAAATCCGTCAGGAGGTTTCCAACTTCAAGCCCGCGAAGCCTATCTCCGTCGGCCCCTTCCAGGTGGAGAGCGTCAGCGCCTCGGAGATGCTCCTGACCAAGAACCCCTACCACTACGCTGCCCAGAAGATCGGCATCGATCGCATCCGCTTCCTGCGCTGGACCTCCAACGAGGTGATGTGGGCGTTCCACCTGGCCGGGGAGCTGGATGCCAGCCACGCGGCGGCCCCCAAGGATGTCGCGGATCAGATCCTGCAACGCCAGCCCCAGACCCGGCTGCACCTGGTCACGGACCTCTCCGAGTTCGCCCTGCTGTTCAACCTCCGCAAGGCGCCCTTCAATGACGTTCGCTTCCGCAAGGCCATCGCCTATCTCATCGACCGGGACAAAGTTCGGGAGGTGGCTTACTTCGCCGGGCTCACTTCCGCTCCTTATTCCCATGGCGTTCTCAAGTCCTTTGAGGAACAGTGGTTAGGGAAGGACTTCCTGGCCACTCTTACCGCTTACAATCCGGATCCGGCGAAGGCGGAGGCGCTGCTCAAAGAACTGGGCTGGACCAAGGGGCCCGATGGCAAATGGCGGGATCCCACCGGGCGGACCCCCGAGTTCGAGATCCTGGCCCAAGCCGGAGCCACCGACTGGGTGCTGGCCGCGGAGGCCATCGCCACCCAGCTGAATAACCAGGGCTTCCAGGTTCGGGCTCGGGCCGTTGAACCCGGGGTGTATCCGACCACCCTGCGGGGCGGCCAGTTCGATATGGCCATCCAGTTCGGCAGCGCCTGGTGGGGCACGGCCCATCCCCATACGGGCTATGGCCGACTCTACCTGTGGGAGGCCTCGGAGTTCACCGGGGCGAAGGATCTCATGAAGATCGTCAAGGGGCCGCAGGGGGAGGACGTGGACATCGCCCAGGCGCTGGACAATCTGCTGAAGGAACCGAACCTGGAGCGCCAGAAGGCCATTGTTCGCCAGCTGGCCTGGATCACCAACGAGAACCTCCCGGTCCTCAGCCTGCTGGAGAAGCGGCTGATGATCTTCCACGCGGACGGCATCCGGGTGACCGGGTGGCCGGCGGAGAACGATCCCCTGTGGACAGTGGCTCCGGGGGCGATCGAGCGGTTCTATGCCCACCTGCTCATCGAGGGCATCCTGAAGGGAGCCCAATAGCCGCACGATAACCAGGGATACAGCAGTTATGCCGTTCTCCGAAGAGGCGTCCGGGAAGTTGGATCACGCACGAACATGAGAAGAAGGGGGTCGGGCGCTTGCGGCGCTCGACCCCCGGAAACTCCTCGGGATGGCGAGCTCGGGTGGCGCGCTCTCCATCCTGGAGACGATAGAAGGGGAGCGAAGCTCGCATGCAATGGGTTCGACGGGTGCTTCTGGCAGCGTTGACCATCTGGTTGGTCGCCACCCTCACCTTTGTAGTGGTCGAACAGGCGCCGGGGGATATCTTTTACCTGATGGCTCAGGAGATCGCCCAGACCCGCGGCGTCCCCATCGAAGTGGCTTATGCCCAGGTCCGTAGCATGGTGGGCTATGACCCGACCCGCCCTCTCCTGGACCGCTACCTCGAATGGCTGCAGGAGCTCCTGCGCGGGAATCTGGGCTTTTCGTATTTTTATCGCATCTCCGTGAACCAGATCCTCTTCCAGGCCCTGCCCTGGACGGTCTTCGTTCTCTCGATCGCCCTCCTCCTGAGCTTTGGGATCGGGGTCCTGCTGGGGCTGGTGATCGCGGTCCGTCGACGCACCTGGCTGGACCCCCTGATCACCAGCTACGCCTCCTTGACTGACGCCACGCCGGATTACCTGACGGCACTCCTGCTGTTGATTGTCTTCGCCCTTAACTTGAAATGGTTCCCCTCGAAGGGAGCCTATGACAGCAGCTTGACCCCGGGGTTCAACCTACCCTTTATCCTCAGCGTGTTCCACCACGCTGCATTACCGATCCTGGCCTACACGCTGGAGAACATTGGGGCCTGGGCCCTGGCCATGAAGGGGAGCGCGATCTCCGTCCTGGGGGAGGATTTCATCGCTTTCGCCCGGGCCCGGGGCCTGAAGGAGCGACGCATCCTGACCCATTATGTCGGCCGCAATGCCGTTCTCCCCCTGATCACTGGCCTGGCGCTGGCCTTCGGCGGGATGTTCGGGGGCTCTGTCCTCATCGAAACGGTCTTTCACTACCCCGGGATCGGATGGTTCTTCAAGTTCGCCCTCGATCACCGGGATTACGGTATGATGCGGGGATTGCTGATCCTCACCACGGTGGCCATCGTGCTGGCCAATCTGATCACGGACTTCATCTATCCGCTGTTGGATCCCCGCATTCGAATGGAGTAGGACTTACAGTTGCACAACTGGGTGGAGGGTCCGCCTCATCCCCCTCCCCACAGCCCTTTGGGCCGTGGGGAGGGGGGAGAAAGAG